>CAJQNE010000093.1 GCA_905479545.1 uncultured Gammaproteobacteria bacterium
CAGCACGCCTACAAAACCAATCGCAACCGCCGTCAGCGTGCTTTTGCTAAGGGGTTCGTTTAACCACAGCCGGGCAAAAATTGGCATAAACAGTGGTGCGGTGTAGTTGAGTAACACCGCTTCGGCCAGTGTTAAGCGCGCTAAAGCGAAGAAGAAGCAGTACATGGCGCTCAGCCCAAAGGCCGCGCGTAAACAGTGTTGTCGTAGCCGTTGAGTACGCCAGGCTTTGGTGCCGCTGATGATTAGCCACGGCAGTAAAAATACCAGCGCGGTCGCGTTGCGCAGGAACACAATTTCCGCGGTATCCAGTTCGCTGGAAACCAAACGTACAATGCCGCCAAGTGCAGCAAAGCCAGCACCCGAGGCGACCATGCAAAGTGCCGCTAGGGCAAAATTCTGAGAGTGGTAGTAGCCGTTGCTGGTGGTTGTATTAACGGCCACTAGCTGCCGGTTTCGACCGGCGTATCAGCTTGGTTGCCCCAGTCGCTCCAGGCGCCGGGGTAGCCGCGGACTTTATCGAAACCCAAATGCTTGAGCAGCGCATAGGTGTGGGCCGAGCGATGATGGGTTTGGCAATACACCAGCACTTCTTTATCGGTGGTAATGCCTCGCTGGCTTAGCTCGTTTAAAAGCTCCGCAGAAGGCCGCAGTGCGTGCTGGTGTGCAATATCCATAGCGTCGGTCCACTCGTAGTGGGCAGCGCCGGGAATGTGGCCGCCACGAGCAGCGCGTACTGAGTCGCCGGTGAATTCTCCTAAGGTACGGGTGTCCAGCAGTGCAACGGTATCGTCCTCGAGGTGCTGCAATATCCAGTCCCGATCCGCCAGATTATCGCCGATGTACTCGCTGCTAATAGGCTGTGTCGTAGCCGGCGCTGTTACTGGCGTGTCATCGGTCGGTTGGCCGGCGGCTAGCCAGGCATTCCAGCCACCGTCGAGTATCGCGCAGCGGGTAAAACCCAGCGCGTGCAAGGTGAATATCAATCGACCTGATTTGCCACCGCCGGCATCGTCATAGGCAATAATATTGCTATCGGTGCCAACGCCCCGCTCAGCCAGCAGGCCGCTAATAACAGCAGGGTCGGGCATAAGCCCACCCACAGGTGGTTGATTGCTGACCAGCGATTCAAAAGCCAGGTGCTGAGCGCCGGGGATGTGCTGTTGCTGGTAGCGATGTTCATCACCGAGGTCGAGAATGACCAGTTGCTTGGCCAGCTCTGGGTCGTTGAGTTGATTGGCAACAGCGGTGGGGCTTAAAAACAGCGGAGTCATGGCTTTTCCGGGCGGGTAAATTCGGTTCAGGTGGCAATGATAACAGCCTTCCGGCTGGCTCAGTCATCTTGGAAGTTGTAGCCGTCTTATCGCTCTGGCACGGGGTTTGGTCAGGGTTTGTGATTCAGTTCCAGTAATAGAGCGGCGGCCTTCAATCCCTGGCCATCATCAGTAATCAGTAATAGCGGGTAGCTGCCGTTTTCCCGCTGTGTGCCAATGGCCAAACCTTCAAAATTAAGCCGCGCGTAGCTGCCTTGCCACAGCAGCGTTTTTGTCAGTGGAGTGAATTCGGCGGTGGCGAGTGAATCGATACCGCTAATGTCATAACCTGTGGCGGCTATAGTTTGGCCATCAGCCGCACTGCTCGCAGTAACACTATTCGGCGATATCAGATAAATTTCGTGGCTAAGAGCGGGGCCTGCATAGCGTAAATCGAACCGCGCTTTTCGTTCCAATACCAGCAGCTGACCATCCGGCAAAGCCTCAATGGCCGAAATGCCGTAGCTGCCGAACAGGCCGTCGTCTTTATCCAACGGGTAGGCCCATTGAGGGCCGGCTTGTAGCTTTTTAGTCAGCACCAAAAGGCGGGTAAAGCGGACATCACCGTCCGGTTTTAGCGGGCCTTCGTTAATGAGCCAGGCGTTGCCATTATTATCAACGGTAATGCCTTCCAGGCCTTTGTTGCTGTGTCGCCGCGCGAAGCGGTGCAGGCCGAGCTGGGTAATCGAGCGTAGTTGATGAACCTGTCGGCCATCGCTGGCAATGACACGAACGGATTGGTCGTATTCGTTGCTTAACAATCGCCTGCCATCCGGCAAAATACCAATGCCTTCAAAATCACTGCGTCCGCTAAAAGGCAGGCCGGTTGCGCTTCTAAGCGGCTGTTCGGCGACGATGGTGACGACGGCGGGTAACACCGTTTGATCCAATGACAGTGTGAAAATAGATTTAAGTTTGTCGGACACTGCGAGAAAATGGCCGCTGGCTGCATCGAACGCCAGATCACTGAGTTCGGGGGCTTCGAACTCACCGCCGATGGGTAGTGGGTCAGCCAATGTGTCGTCGATACGCCAGCCCGCCTGTGCCATGCTTGGCACCATTAAAAAGCCTACTAACAGGAAACAAAACGCGATGACCATCGTTGATAAAAAGTCATTAGATAATGACCTCGTACTCGGCACAGCGCTGCGACCATCAGCAAAGAAAATGCTGATGCTGGGTTCCGGCGAATTGGGCAAGGAAGTCGTCATTGAAGCTCAGCGGTTAGGAATTGAGGTTATCGCGGCAGATCGTTATGACAGCGCCCCGGCTATGCAAGTTGCACATCGCTCAGAAATGCTCGATATGCTGGACGGTGCTGCGCTGCGGGCGCTGATCGAGCGCGAGCGCCCCGATTGGATTGTGCCGGAAATTGAGGCAATAGCGACCACAACTTTGCTGGAACTGGAAAAAGAAGGCTTCAACGTGGTGCCGACGGCCCGGGCTGCCTGGCTAACCATGAACCGGGAGGGCATACGCCAACTGGCTGCGGAGGAATTGGGGCTGGCGACATCGCCTTATCGTTTTGTCGAAACTGAGGCCGAGTACCGTGCTGCTGTGGCAGCGGTCGGCATGCCTTGTGTGGTAAAACCGGTAATGAGTAGCTCGGGTAAGGGTCAGTCGATTATCAAAGTTGCCGCCGATATTGATGGTGCCTGGAAATACGCTCAGGACGGTGGTCGTTCCGGTGCCGGCAGGGTAATTGTTGAAGGTTTTGTTGAGTTTGATTACGAAATTACCCTACTCACCGTTCGCCATGCCGGTGGTACTTCTTTTTGCGCACCGATCGGCCACCGGCAGGAAGGCGGCGACTATCAGGAAAGCTGGCAGCCGCAGCCGATGAGCGATGCGGCACGCATGGCGGCGGAGGCCATGGGTTTAAAGATCACCGCCGCCTTGGGTGGTTATGGTCTGTTTGGCGTAGAGCTATTTGTTCGTGGCGATGAAGTGCTGTTTAACGAAGTTTCACCGCGTCCGCATGACACCGGCATGGTGACGTTAATTTCTCAGGACTTGTCCGAATTCGCACTGCATGTGCGGGCGATCCTTGGCTTGCCAATACCGGTAATTCGTCAGCACGGTCCGTCGGCGTCAGCGGTAATTACGGGCAAGGGCAGCAGCAACGATATTCGCTTTAGTGGCATGGCCACTGCCTTGGCGGAGGTGGATACCGATATCCGCCTGTTTGGCAAACCTGAGGTCGATGGTGAGCGTCGCTTGGGAGTGGCTTTGGCGCGGGCTGAAACGATAGGCGAGGCCCGTCAGAAGGCCTCACGCGCAGCATCATTAATTCATGTGCATACTGAGTAGGTGCACGCCGGTGACGGGCCTGTATAGTTTCGACTTACAGGCACCGTCAGCGGTTGTCTTTCAGGGCCCTGGAGCAGGGTTCCACTGTGAGTAGTTTAAAAGAGGAGAGCAACCATGAGATCGACGATGACATTAACTAAGGCATCCATTGCCAAGCTCGGCTTGGCGGCAGCCATAACAGTAGCGATACCTGGCACCAGCTTTGCGGCTGATCCTGGTTTCTTTATTGGCTTTTCGGCCGGTCAGACATTTATTGATACCACTGAAAATGGTGTCAACTTTGAAGATGAGGATACCTCGTATCAGTTGCAGGCGAGTTACAACTTCGATAGCAATTGGGGCATTCAGGCCGCATACCAGCGCCTTGGTGATTTTGATGATGGTGAATATCAGGTTGATATCGATGGCTTTGAGGCCAACGTGATGTACAGCCATGACCTGAGTGACTGCTTTTCGCTGCATGCACGTGCCGGTGTAATCCAGTTGGACAGTGAGTCTCGTCGGGTTGTCGGTGGCCAGCAGGTTGCGCGAGTCGATGATGACAATACCCGCGGAGTACTGACTTTCGGCGGAAACTTTAAAGCTGACGAAACCTTGAGCTTTAATGTTGAAGCTAAGTACATACCGGATAGCGACATTGATCTGTACTTGGTTCAGGCGGGCTTGCAAGGCCGTTTTGGTGGCGCAAATCAGCGCTAGATTAGCTGAGTGTGGTCGGCGTCTAGTGGGCTAACTGATCGCTAAACGGCAAGTGTCAAGCCAGACCAAGTAGCTGAAAAGAAAAAACCCGCTGTTGCGTGCAACAGCGGGTTTTTCATGTTCTGACTTTTTAGCTTAGCGGTTAAGCCGTTGAGCGCTTAGTCAGCTTGTTGGTCAGCCAGATACAGCCAGGTTTCTATCACCGTGTCGGGGTTCAGTGATACTGACTCGATACCTTCGTCGAGCAACCAGCGGGCGAGGTCCGGGTGATCTGAAGGGCCCTGACCACAAATGCCAACGTACTTGCCTTTTTTGCGACAGGCCTGGATGGCCATGTGCAGTAGTTTCTTCACGGCAGGGTCGCGCTCGTCGAATAAGTGAGCGATCAGGCCGGAGTCACGGTCGAGGCCAAGTGTTAGCTGGGTTAGGTCGTTAGAACCGATTGAGAAGCCGTCAAAGTATTCGAGGAACTCTTCAGCGAGTAGTGCGTTTGATGGCAGTTCGCACATCATAATCACTTCAAGGCCGTTCTCGCCGCGTTTCAGGCCGTTGTTGCCCAGAATCTCGATAACTTTTTCAGCGCCGCCAAGGGTGCGAACGAATGGAATCATGACCTTAACGTTGGTAAGGCCCATTTCGTCACGGACACGCTTCATCGCGCGGCATTCCAGTTCAAAACATTCCTGGAAATCTTCCGAAATGTAACGGCCTGCACCACGGAAGCCGATCATCGGATTTTCTTCTTCCGGCTCGTAGCGCTCGCCGCCGACCAGATTCGCGTATTCGTTCGACTTAAAGTCGGACATGCGAACGATAACCGGCTGCGGTGCGAAGGCTGCTGCTAGTGTCGAGATGCCTTCTACAAGTTTGTCGACGTAGAAGCTGACGGGATCAGAATAACCAGCAATGCGCTCGGTGATTTCAGCCTGCAGCTCGGGAGTCTGCTTGTCGAAATGCAGCAGTGCTTTCGGGTGTATACCGATCATGCGGTTAATAATGAACTCTAGCCGCGCCAGACCAATACCCGCATGCGGTAGCTGGGCGAAATCAAAGGCGCGATCGGGGTTGCCGACGTTCATCATAATTTTCAGCGGTACTTCCGGCATGGCGCTGAGTTCAACGAACTTGTGTTCGAATTTCAGCTTGCCGGTATAGATCGTACCGGTGTCGCCCTCGGCGCAAGAGACGGTAACGTCCTCACCGTGGGTCAGGCGATCAGTGGCATCGCCACAGCCAACCACCGCGGGGATGCCGAGCTCGCGGGCAATAATTGCCGCGTGACAGGTGCGGCCGCCGCGGTTGGTGACAATTGCCGAGGCTTTCTTCATCACCGGCTCCCAATCGGGATCAGTCATGTCGGTAACGAGTACGTCGCCCGCTTGCACGGTGCTCATCTCGTCAATGCTTTTCACTAAGCGGACCGGGCCAGCACCAATACGCTGACCGATGGCACGGCCGGTGGCCAGTACGTCGCTGTGTTCTTGCAGAATAAAGCGTTCCAGCTGGTTGGCTGACTCGCGACTTCTTACCGTTTCCGGGCGAGCCTGCAGGATGTAGAGCTTGCCGTCACCACCGTCTTTGCCCCACTCGATATCCATCGGGCGACCGTAGTGCTTTTCAATAATCAACGCTTGTTTGGCAAGCTCTTCAATCTCAGCATCGTTCAGTGAAAAGCTCAGTTGCTCAGCTTTATCAATCGCGACGGTATCGACCGTTTTACCGTGCTCGGTAGAATCGCTGTAGACCATCTTCAGCAGTTTTGAGCCGCGGTTACGGCGCAGTACAGCCGGGCGACCTGCTTCCAGCGTGGGTTTGTGGACGTAGAACTCGTCGGGGTTAACCGCGCCCTGTACAACCATTTCGCCTAAGCCGTATGACGAGGTAATAAATACCACGTCGTCGAAGCCGGATTCGGTATCGAGAGTGAACATCACGCCGGAGGCGCCGATGTCGCTGCGACACATCCGCTGGATGCCCGCTGAGAGCGCAACTTTAGAGTGCTCGAAACCTTGGTGTTCGCGATAGGAAATTGCGCGGTCGTTAAATAACGAGGCAAATACGTCGCGAATAGCATGAATGACTGCGTCGATGCCACGGACGTTCAGGAAGGTTTCTTGCTGACCGGCAAAAGAGGCGTCCGGCAGATCTTCGGCAGTCGCAGACGAGCGAACGGCTACTGCCAGCTCGCCGCCGGCCTCAGCTTCCATTTTGGCGAAAGCACCTCTGATAGCCTCGTCCAGTGCGGGCGGGAAGGGCGTCTCCATAACCCACTGGCGAATTTTCTTGCCGGTGGCTGCGAGCGCGACAACGTCTTCAATATCGAGCGCATCGAGTGAATCATTAATGCGTTGTTCGAGGCCGTCGTGCTTAATAAAGTCACGATAGGCTTCGGCGGTGGTAGCAAAGCCGTTTGGCACGCTAACGCCTGCACCGGCTAAGTTGCTGATCATTTCGCCGAGTGACGCATTTTTGCCACCGACAATTTCTACATCATGCATGCCACACTGGTCGAACCAGAGCACGTAATTACTCAAAGCTATCCCCTCACTGGGCTGGCTGTGCTAAAAACTAGAATTCAAGGCGCGCATTCTACTGTGTGCAGCTATCTCACGACAAAACCAACTGCACAATAACCCGGGTTAATTAACCGCATGACCGACGAACGCACCGTATTTTTTGTCTCCGATGGCACCGGCGTTACTGCCGAAACGTTAGGGCATAGCTTGCTCACACAGTTTGATACTGTCAGCTTCGTGCCTGCCACAGTGCCGTTTGTAGATACTGCGGACAAGGCGCAAAAAATCGTTGAAACCGTTAACCGGATTACCCTGCACAGCGGTTTGCGACCGATTATTTTCAGTACGACCGTGGACCCTGAAGTGCGCGGTATTCTCCAACAGGCTGATGCGCAATTCGTTGATTTTTTTGGTAGTTTTATCGGCGAGCTGGAAGCTGAGTTGCACCATGAGTCATCGCACGCCAAGGGTAAGGCTCATGGTATGCGTGAAGGCGGCGGCTACGATGTTCGTATCGAAGCGATGAATTTTGCGCTAAATAACGATGACGGCGCGAAAATTACTGATTATGCCAAGGCCGACGTGATTTTGGTTGGGGTGTCGCGTTCCGGAAAAACCCCAACTTGCCTCTACCTGGCACTGCAATATGGCATTTTTGCTGCCAATTACCCGCTAACCGAAGATGATCTGGAAAAACGCGTGTTGCCGCGGTTTCTGGCGAATCAGCAGCAAAAACTTTATGGCCTGACGATTGATCCGGCCCGGCTGCAACAGATTCGTGGCGAGCGGCGTGGAAATAGCCGTTATGCATCGGCGAAGCAGTGCGAGCTCGAAGTATACGAAGCCGAACGGTTATTTAAGGCTGAGCGAATTCCCTACCTAGCTACCACTCATACCTCTATCGAGGAGATTGCCGCAACGATTCTGCATGAACGTGGTCTGAAGCGCCGCATGCTCTAAGCGCCTTTTGTCGGTAATTAAGATTTACGATTACCGGAGCTAAATGGCCCGACTTTTGCGCCCTTGGCGAGAGCGTTAGATACTGCATACTGCGTATCACAGATAGCGCGATACCTAAGATGGTGTCGTTAAACTAAAAAACAGCCCGCAATGGCGATGTTTAACAACGCTCTCCAAACTAACACCTTAACAACGAGAACGGATGCAAACCTACTTACCGGAAACGGCCACGGGCCTGCACAGTGGTAATACCCACGTCGACGCTACGCGTTGGCGTAAGCACTCGCTGGTGGGCTTGTGCAATATCTACGATGAGAACTTCCGGCTGCTGTTGAAACTCATGCCGGCGCTGACGAATTTGCGCCGCTACGCCGAGTGGAACAACGACGCAGTAGTGCATCTTTCGATGGCTAGTGATGAGCCGGGCCTGCATTGCCAGATAATTGATAGCGCGCCGTATACGACTACCTTCACCCTTACACACCATTTTGCCGAGAGTGGCGGGGCAGGTAGTGATGATGGCTGGCTACCCGATCCGGATTTAACTGTCCGCGTTTACCTCGACGCGCGGCAGGCTGAAACGCTGGATTGTGGCCGTAACGCCCACTGCGAAATTCTCCGACAATTCCGTGGCAACGCCCGATCCGCTGTCGAGCGTCGCTGGCAGGTGAATATGTTGCTGAACAAGTGGTTGCATCATCTACTAGCCCGCGGCCACCGCTTCCCGGTATTGGCGTAACGGACAAAGCTCAACGTCTCGCCAAGGTTCTCATTGGGAAGCTTATCAGCCTGCAGGTCGGCTTCGCTCGCAAGCCGACATTGCTAACAAGCGAATCTGTTGTCGGCATGCTTCGCGATGCCGACCTACTGTCTAACTGTAAACAGTAGGGTGGTGCTTCCTTGGATTGGTAAAGCTCAATGCCGCGCGCCTCATCTCTTGCACGCAGTCTGTTAATCGAACCGGTACACAGCACACTAAAGTTTTATCCAAAAGAAAACGCCCCGCCTGATTGCTCAGGCGGGGCGTTCTTTTTCGCGTTGTTTAGCGGCGGGTTTTACTTGCCGTAGTCAACGTGGATCATTTCACCTTTCAGCACGGTCGCCAGGTCGTCAGACTTGACGCCTTTCTTAACCAAATAGCGATGCACTGACTTAGCTTGAGCAGAAGTCGCTTTACCTTCTACTTCCAGCATAGCCAGGTTGCTACCGGTAAGCAGCTTGCCTGCAACCTTATCCAGCTGGCGACGAGCCTGGCCGGTGAGGGTGCGACCACTAAAGGCGATGAACATTGGCTCAGCAGAGACCGCCTTGGCGTTGCTGGTACCCATGTCGGCCATTACCTGAGCACTGGCCTTACCGGTCAGGCTAGACAGGCTGGTCAGGTTTGCTACTGCAGCGTCCAGACCGGTCAGGTTCTTGCTGCTGTCGCTGTCAGAAGCATCTGCACAGTCGCAACCACCTTCATCGCTGCTCATGCTGCTGCCATCGCCTTTCATGGGTGATAGTTCTACCCGACGGTTCTTAGCAAGGCCTTCAGGAGTGTCGTTGGTAGCAATAGGCTTGCTCTCACCGAAACCTTTGTCCTTCAGACGTCCGGCTTTAACACCCTGTTGAATCAGGTAGCGACGTGCAGAAGCGGCGCGCTGCTCACTCAGGCGTTGGTTGTAACGTGAGTTACCGCGTGAGTCAGTATGGCCTGCTACTAGCAAGTTGCCCGCTGCTGGTGAGCCAATAATGGCTTCTGCTGCATCGTCCAACACTGCTTTAGCATTGCGGGTTAGCTTGGAAGAGTCGGTTTCGAAGTTAACGCCTTCGAGTACCAGTTTCTTAACAACACTACAGCCGTTAGGCAGAACTTTGTTGCCCGCTGGTGTGTTGGCACATTCGTCGTCTGCGTTGTCAACGCCGTCACCGTCGTCGTCCAGTGGGCAGCCTTCGCTGTTTACTTTCTCGCCGGCCGGGGTGTTTGGACACTTGTCGTTAGCGTCAACTACGCCATCGTTGTCGCCGTCGAGTTCACAACCCTGAGCATTTACCGCACGCTCAGCCGGGGTGCCGGGGCATCGGTCATCGCCGTCAACTACGCCGTCGTCATCTGAATCTTCCTGACAGCCCGCAGAGTCAACAACTGCGCCAGCCGGGGTGTTAGGGCAAAGGTCGTCGTCGTCAAATACACCGTCGTTGTCAGAATCTTCGGGTTCTGGCTCCGGTACCGGCTCGTCATCCAGAGCTGCAGGCTCTGGTGCAACAGGTGGCGGTGGTGGTGGAGGTGATGCTGCACCAGCGTTGGCCTCGCGGCTGTATGGGAACAACACACCAACAGTACTGATAATTTGGTAGAACGAGCTGCGACCGTACAGGTCAGCATTGCCGTGGTAATCGTTGCGGTAGCGAATGTCGCCACGCAGCGCCATCGGGGCTGAGCCCAGAGGAATCAGAGCACCTACGCCGAGGTCAAAGTTGGGGTCGACAGAAGAGTCGTCGTCATTCTGCGTGCCATCGCCGGGTACGTCCTGACGGACGAAGCCCAGACCGGTTACACCGTAGAGTTCAATGCCAGGACGACGTAGGAATTTGTACATGGCGTCAATCGACGCACCTTTTTGGCGGTATTGCTGTGGCGCATCAATATCCAGCTCGTTGTAGAAGCCTTTTAGTTCGAGTGCGAACACGTCAGTGAGGTTAACACCGAAGCCCAGGTGGGCTGCGGGACCGTTGTCAAAGTCTTCAGCATCCGAAACTGCAATGCCGACCATTGGCGAAACGAAGAAAGTAGGTTCGGCCTGTGCTGGCGCGAACGCCGAGGTGGTGCAGAGCACCGTTGCCACTTGAAGCAGCTTTCTGAGTTGCATTGTTGTTGTCTCCCTACCTAAAGGTAATCACTTTAAAAGTCGTTCGAGTTAGTCGGCCGCCGTGTAACGAACCAACTATTCGTTCGATATCGTTGTTATGAGGGCTAATACGCCATCACACGCTGATATCCCCATGCTTCCTGCGTTTTAATCTGTCGTACTTAACTCACAGCTGTCGTGACATTAAGCCGCTATCCAGAAATTTAAAACGGTGGTACTCCACTTCCGTTGCCGAACAAAGTTTAGCAAACGCTAATATTTTGAACGTTTGTATGATTATGGCTGTCAGAGCTGCGCTCTGCCAGTACTTGATGCGCCAAAATCTGTAGTTTTTGTCTTAACGCGCGGCGAAATTTACTCCCGTTGGTGACGATTTATCAGCGTGCATGATTCGTTGGTCTAATGCCGTGGCTTTAAATATTAAGCCGCTGGTTGGTTCAGCTGCCCTGTAATAGCGCCAAAAATCCGCTGCCGTAGCGTTCTAATTTGGTTTGGCCGACACCCGGAATATTGGCCATTTCATCAAGCGATTGTGGTTGTTGCTCAACCATGGCGGCTAAAGTCGCGTCGTGAAAAATAACATAAGGCGGCACGCTTTTTTCCTTGGCAATTTCCAGTCGATGCGCGCGCAGTGATTGAAATAACGGGTCGTCGTGCAGGCCATGGTCGAGCGCGGCAGTTTTGGCGCCGACCTTTCGTCTAGCTGTTTTCCGCTCTTTACGTAGTTCAATACTTTCTACGCCGCGAAGTATTGGTCGACAGCCCTCGGTGAGTTCGAGTGCGCCAAAGCGCTCGGTATTAGCCCGCAGTAAGCCGCGAGCGACCAGTTGACGAAATATGCTGCCCCATTCTTTATTACTGCGCTCTTTGCCCATGCCATACACGTGCAAGCTGTGATGGCCCTGGTCGTGGATTCGGTCGTTTTGGGCGCCGCGCAGCACGTCAATTAAATAGGCTACGCCGAAGCGTTGACCGGTGCGGTAGGCGGCCGAGATGGCTTGCCGCGCGGCTTCCGTAGCGTCCCAGGTTTCGGCAGGGGTTAGGCAGCCGTCACAGTTGCCGCAGGGTTTCTCCAGAGTATCGCCAAAGTAGGCCAGTAGTTGCTGGCGACGACAACCAGTCTGCTCACAGTAACCGAGCATAGCTTCCAGCTTTTGTTGCTCAACACGCTTTATTTCGGGTGCGCTGGTCGATTCATCAACCATCTTTCGCAGCATGATGACATCCTGCAGGCCATAAACCATCCAGGCATTGGCATCGAGGCCATCGCGGCCAGCGCGGCCGGTTTCCTGATAATAGGCCTCAATACTCTTGGGTAAATCCAGGTGAGCGACGAAGCGCACGTTCGATTTGTCGATACCCATGCCGAAAGCGATGGTGGCGCAAATAATTAAGCCTTCTTCCCGCAGAAAGCGCTCTTGGTTTTGGGCTCTTACATGAGACGGCAATCCGGCGTGGTAGGGCAATGCCGGCCAGCCCTGTTGTTCTAGCCAGGCCGCAGTGTCGTTAACCTTTTTTCGCGACAGGCAATAAACGATGCCCGCGTCACCTTTATGGCTGGTTTCAAGAAACTGCAATAGCTGCTGCTTGGGCGTGGCTTTTTCGGCGACTGAGTAACGAATATTCGGCCGGTCGAAGCCAGCGACAAATAGTGCCGCC
The DNA here is from genome assembly GCA_905479545.1 of uncultured Gammaproteobacteria bacterium. Taxonomy (GTDB): domain Bacteria; phylum Pseudomonadota; class Gammaproteobacteria; order CAJQNE01; family CAJQNE01; genus CAJQNE01. The sequence continues at coordinate 12,307 of CAJQNE010000093.1, forward strand.
GATTCGAGCTGTAAATTGCGCGCGATGTCCTGCCGGGTCAATTCGTCGGCAGTCGCTGTGAGCGCTATGCGCGGCACGTTCGGGAAACGATCAGCCAGCATTCCCAGCTGCTGGTATTCAGGTCGGAAGTCGTGGCCCCATTGTGAAACGCAGTGCGCCTCGTCAACGGCAAACAAGGCAATCTGGCAGCGCTCCAGCAGCTCCAGCGTGCGGGTGCCTAGCAGCCGTTCAGGAGCAACGTAAAGCATGTCCAGTTCGCCACGTAGCAGCGACGCTTCAACCTCGTCGGCTTCCTCATAGCTGAGGCTGGAGTTCAATACCGCAGCATTGATGCCGTTGGCCTGCAGCGCGGCAACCTGATCCTGCATCAGCGCGATGAGCGGTGAAACGATAATGCCGGTGCCGGGCCGCATAAGCGCGGGGATTTGGTAGCAAAGTGATTTGCCGCCGCCCGTTGGCATAAGCACTAATGCATTATTGCCATCCGCCGCGGTGCTGACGATATCTGCTTGCAGACCACGAAATTCATCATAGCCAAACACGCTTTGCAACACCTGTTGGGCATGCAGTGCAGTCGATTGGTTGGTTGTTTGTGAGGCAGGGTCGGCAGCAGTCATGCCGCCTTTATACGCCAGCGCGGCGGCACTGTTTACCGACTTGGCACAAAGTATTCGCCAAAGTGCGGGCGGCTACCTAGCGTCAACGGCTTAGCGTGGGCTGCCAGGTGAAAACAGGCTGGGATTTTGCTCGGGGTAATAAATTATGCGCACTGTTTGTAGTTCGCCATCGTCAGCTTTTAAGTTGCTTACGCCTTCGTACATTAATAACCGACGACTTTCGATATCGTAAGTAAGCTGTATCGGCTCAACCAACCAATTGAGCACCATACTTGCCGGGCGAATAGTCGCGCGCAGAGCCTGGCGCCCGAGGAACACAATCCGTTCTGGTTTGGTGACGACAAATTTGTAGTCGGTTTGACGGCCGGGTAGGCCGAAGCGGATCTTCACCGCGTCGCCAGCCAGCAATTTACTGAAATTGGCTGCGACATAGCGGTCGAAACCGGAATCCACCACGGTGTCGTTGCGGACGGTAATGGTGCCGCTTTTAATCTCATCGTTACCGGTTTTACGGGAATACAGTTCCAGTTCGTTATCGGATAAGTAGCGTGCACCGCCGCGTGCGCCGCTTCGCAGATCGTTAAATTCAAACTGTGGGACACTCGCCTGATGAGGGTAGCTGGCAGTTTTTTCGGCAATGGTTTTACCGTCGGTATTTTCGTAGGTCACCGAGTGGTTAATGAGTTTTTCGCCGTTGAAAGTTTGTTGGTGGCGCTCGCTGTAGAGCAGTGTGTCTTCGTTTTGAGCGAAGGCGTGACCTACCAACTGAATGGTCGTGGCGGTGGCGTTAGCCATGCTCACTGCAGCGGTTGCCAGTAACAGGCTGGCAGCAGTACAAGTTCGAAGCAGTGAGGCCATAGCAATTCCTTACATTAGGTTGTTAATACAGTAAGACTAGCGGGAACCCGCTTGGTTCGCGCCAGTTCCGTTTTTAAGCCTGCCTCGCTATTAGCGAATTTCGTTATTCAGACGGTTTATCAAAGCGGTGGCTTTGGCTTCGTACTCTGCGCCAAATAACGTTAAGTGATTGAGCAAGTGGTACAGCCGGTACAAATAGCGGCGCACTGCATAACTGGCGTCTAAAGGTTTTACCGTTTGGTAGGCAGCCCGGAACGTTGGTGGAAACCCGCCAAATAGCTCGCACATGCCGAGTTCAGCTTCATGGTCGCCGTAATAGGCCGCGGGGTCGAATATTACCGCGGTGCCATCGGCTAGTCGGGCGGCGTTGCCGGGCCAAAGGTCGCCGTGAATCAGGCAGGGTGTTGGCGAGTAGCCGCTAAACAGCTGCGGCAGGTTTTCTAATAATTCGTAACCAGTTTCCGCTATATGCTCAAAGCCTTGCGAGGCAGCAAGGTGGAGCTGGAAGCCGAGGCGCTGGTCGCGAAAAAACTCAACCCAGTTGTCCGATTCGTCGTTGGGTTGCTCGTTGTCGCCAATAAATCCGTCGCAGTGCCAGCCATAGTTTTTATCGACCGGTGCGTGCAGATGGGCTAGCTGTTCGCCGAGTGCCGCTGCGCTTGCATCGTCAAGCGGGTACAGCTGAAGTCGCTCCATAGCCAACCAGGAAAAGTCCTCGTCTTGGCTAAGGCCGCTGCCTAATACCGCCGGAGTGCGGATTGCGCCACTATTGGCAATGGCTTCAATGCCCGACCGCTCAGCCGCAAGCTGTGGGGCAAAGTGGGCAGGGGTCAATTTAATAAATCCCTGCCACTGGTCGGTAATCACTGTGGCGGTTGCTGCATTGCTACCGCCCGACTGTGGCGTGACTTTCGCGCCGCTAAGTTTTCTGCCAGCACAGGCTTCGGCAGCATGCAAAAATGCGGTGGCTTTCGGCGCCATAGAATTAAAAGCGATCGCTAAGTTCTTCCAGCAGTTTGTCCTGAGCGGACATTGGAACTTCCTCGCTGCCAGGTGTGGCACGGCTATAGCGGCCGTCGTTGCCGAGTAACCAAGCCTGCTGGTTATCAGCCAGATAATAATCCAACTCCCGTAACACCCGATCGCGGACTTTTTTGACCAGTAGCGGGAAGCCGACTTCAACCCGGCTAAATAGGTTTCGCTCCATCAGGTCTGCGCTGGCGCAGTACACTTCCTGGTCGCCATCGTTGCCAAAACAGTACACGCGGGTGTGTTCCAGAAAACGCCCAACAACCGAGCGCACGCGGATATTGTCAGAAACGCCTTCGACCCCCGGTTTCAACATACAAATGCCACGGACGATTAAATCGATTTCTACGCCCGCCATCGAGGCTTCATAAAGCGCCTGAATACTTTTAGGTTCGGTAAGCGAG
>CAJQNE010000094.1 GCA_905479545.1 uncultured Gammaproteobacteria bacterium
GGTAGAAGTACCCGGTGACAAAGTCGTTGCTACGGTTCGCTGTGCGTCTTACTCAGCGGCTACCGAAGGCGGCTCGGCTGCGGTTGAAACCGCTAGCGTTTCTGCCGAACTGCCAAGCCACACTCGCTACGTTGGCACCGAAGGTTCTGGCGGCGGTGGCCGGCCTGATCTGCAATCGGCGGCTAAAGTTGTTTCTGGTGGTCGTGGTGTTGGTAGCGAAGAAAACTTTAAAATTATCTTCGATCTGGCTGACGCCATGGGAGCAGGCGCAGGCGCATCACGCGCAGCGGTTGACTCAGGCTTCGTACCGAACGATATGCAGGTTGGTCAGACCGGTAAAATTATCGCTCCTGACCTCTACATCGCCTGTGGTATCTCCGGTGCTATTCAGCATCTGACCGGTATTAAAGATGCTGGCACCATTGTTGCGATTAACAAAGACCCGGATGCGCCGATCTTTGAAATTGCTGACCTTGGTTTGGTCGGCGATTTGTTTGAGATTCTGCCGGAGTTGCAAGCAGCTGTGAGTTAACCACCTGCTGATGGCAATCTAAAGCATGAACAACAAAAAAGCGGCCTTCGGGCCGCTTTTTTGTTGTATTACTGGCTGCTGACTGCGTAGCAGGGAATTATTGTAGCAACATGCCAATAGCTTCTCCGGCAAGGTCGTCCACGGTAAGTTCGCCGCCTTCGTCAAACCAATTGCTGCTCCAGTTAAGCGCGCCAAGTAAGAATCGACGACGCGAGCCTAAATCACCGATGATGAGGTCTTGCTCCGCCGCGATAGCAATTTTGGCTGTCCATAGAGATTCATAGTCGTTACGGAGGCGGAGTATCTCGGCCATACCATCGCCGGGTATGCTGCGCCACTCGTAAAGCATGACGGCAAGTGCGTCCTGGGAAGGGCCTAATAAGGTGTTTAGATGGGCTCTGGTCATCGCCGTAAGTTGGTCAGTAATCGATGCTGAGTCGTCAATGGAGTTTTCCACCGCTTCGGTAACTGATTGAATGCCACCGCGCATGATCTCCAGCAAAATTTCTTCTTTGTTTTTGAAGTGGTAAAATAGTGAGCCAGACTGGAGCCCAACGGCTTTTGCGAGGTCCCGAACCGTAGTGCGTTCGTAGCCTTTTGCGCGGAACAGCGTGGCTGCGGCGTTCAGGAGGGTCGTTTTGGCTGAGTATTTATCTGTCATCGCGGAATTATAGCAAGCGCTTGCTTAATAGCTGCGTAGTAATTGAGCGATTTTAATGAGTATTTGGGCAATTTGAGCTAAGCCATGGGTATTTCGGCCCATCCGCTAGCAGTAATAGGGCCAATTCGGCTAAAATCGCATGGTTAGCGCGGAACATAACTCCGTTCGTGAACATCATTTAACAGTTTCGGTCAGAAAAAGCGGCTATCCTCTAAGCCGTAAACTACCGTGACTGTAGTAACAGTTGCTTAAATATTAGATTGCTGGGAGTACAAAATACGATGGCGAATATCAGGAAGTATTCGTTGGGTTTAGGTGTTGTTTTGGCCAGTTTGCTGGCTAACAGCGCTGTAGCAGTACCGTTATTCTTTGAGCGTATTCATCCGGATACTAAACTTACCCGGGTAAAGAGTTCTTACGACGCTACTACCAACATATTCACGCAAAGTACTCGGTACACAGAAGCTCCGATTACTTCAGCGTTGTACCGTGACACCGTCACGTCTGCTGGCGACAACATCACTCCGTTAGAGTGGAACCTTACGGCTGAAATAGACGAAAACGGCAACTTCATTGCCGGTACCGGTTATTTTGAGCTATTTGGTGCGGTAGATTTTGAGGACGCATCAAAAACAGATTTACCTTACCAAGAGCTTTTGAGTGGTAGCATTCTGGAGTTCGGTGTGGGTGTCTATGAAAAAGTCGCCACCCCTACCAGGCCCGCTGTTGAGACGATTGCCTACAACATTCTTGGCTTAGCTATCAATTCAGCTGAAGGCATCGACTACGGTGGCTACCTCGGCATGATTTGGACGGATGATCCTACTCCGCTCGCTGGTGGTGGTCTGCGTACCAATGCTGCCGAGTTGTGGGGTAGTGACTGGGAGTCAGACGACGGTAATTTGACCCGTGCCCAGGCTGATATCTTTGTAGTGCCTGCACCTTCATCGATACTGCTGTTCGGTTTGGCGTTCTTCGGCCTGGTTAGTAGCAAGCGAAAAGCAACCGTTTGTTAGGGCGAAGCACTAATAAAAAAACCGCGTACTTTACGCGGTTTTTTTATGCCTGGTGATTTTCAAACTCTAGCTGGCCATTGGGGGAGGCGGGACTTTTAGGCCTAAATTTGTCGTTATCGGCCATTTATTGGGGTTATTCGCCGTTAAGGCCAGTCTTACTACGCTAATAATTTGCGTAAATTATTAGCAATTTATAATACTTACTAGTTGGTAAAATATAGTGGGAAGTTCCGCGTTTTGCGACATAATAAAAAGGTTGGATTTTCTCAAAAACGACCAGTCATCTGCGGCAAATAACCACTAGCTCAATAAAGTTACTTGTCATAATGCAGTTTACATAATATTTACCTCCGCCAATTCGGGCTCTCCACTAAGAGATTGTGAGGTAAGCGTCATGAGCAAGATCACCAGCGAGTACGGCCATCATGCTGGGTCAAAGGCCACTTCAAAATTCAAGCCATTCGGTGCTTGTTTTGCCATTCTAAGCGCCGCAGCGCTGGCGTTACCAGTAGCGGCGCAAACCGATTGCTCTGACCGTGGCGGTCAGGC
>CAJQNE010000095.1 GCA_905479545.1 uncultured Gammaproteobacteria bacterium
CTTTTTTCATTACCCGGGCGGATTTCACCACCTGTGGCAGGAACATTTTGCCCGCGCCGAACAGGTCGCCGACAACGTTCATGCCGTCCATTAACGGGCCTTCGATTACCTCAATGGTTTTGCCTTTTTGCTGTTCTACAACAAGCTTACGGGCCTCTTCGGTATCTGCTTCAATATGGGCATCAATGCCTTTCACCAGTGAGTGAGAAATCCGCTCGAATATCGGCAACTCGCGCCAGGCCTGAGTTTCGATCTCAGCTTTCTCGCCGCTGCCTTTGAACTTGTCAGCAATATCCAACAATCGCTCGGTAGAGTCGTCGCGACGGTTCAGAATCACATCTTCGACAGCATCGCGCAGTTCCGGGTCAATTTCCTCGTAAATTTCCAGCTGACCGGCATTAACGATGCCCATATCCATACCCGCCTGAATGGCGTAGTAGAGGAACACCGAGTGAATCGCTTCCCGTACCGGGTTGTTGCCGCGGAACGAGAACGACACGTTCGATACGCCGCCGCTGACGTGGCAGTGGGGCAGGTTGGCACGAATCCAGCGGGTCGCTTCAATGAAGTCGACGGCGTAGTTATTGTGCTCCTCGATGCCGGTCGCTACCGCAAAGATATTGGGGTCAAAAATAATATCTTCTGGCGGAAAGCCGACTTTGTCGACCAATACCCGATAGCTACGCTCGCAGATTTCAATTTTTCGTTTTTGAGTGTCAGCCTGGCCGTCTTCGTCAAACGCCATTACGACGGCTGCGGCGCCATAGCGCATTATTAGCCTGGCTTGTTCAATGAACTTCTCTTCGCCTTCCTTGAGCGAAATTGAGTTAACGATGCCTTTGCCCTGCACGCACTGCAGGCCGGCTTCGATGATGTCCCACTTCGACGAGTCGATCATAATCGGCACCCGCGAGATATCCGGCTCGGAGGCGATTAGATTCAGAAAACGGACCATCGCCGCCTTCGAATCGAGCATGCCTTCGTCCATATTGATATCGATCACCTGAGCGCCGTTCTCGACTTGCTCACGGGCAACGTCGAGCGCTTCGTCGAATAGATCGTCTTTGATCAACCGGCGGAATTTAGCCGATCCGGTGACGTTGGTACGTTCGCCGACGTTGATGAAAGTTGCTGATGCTAATTTAGTCATTGTGTTATTTCGTTTTTAAACCACAGATTACGTAGATTTCACGGATTAATTTTTGAAACGACGGTGTTGCAGGCTGCGGTTGCCGAAGTTCAATATTAATCCGGTTCCCAACCCGGTAGCTTTTAGATAATTTAGAAGCTGAGCTTCTTCGATGTTAGTTATATGTTTTATCGCTTTGATCTCGACTATCACATCGTCAAAGCAAATGAAGTCCGCACGATAATGCGTTTTTAGCTGCAATCCTTTGTAACTAACCGGCAAAACACTTTCACTTTGAAACTGAACTGCACGAGCCGTGAATTCTACTGATAAGGCCTCATGGTAAACCTGCTCCAGAAATCCGCAGCCTAGAGCGCTGTGAACCTCCATTGCCGCGCCAATAATGGCGTAAGTCTTTGGGTCACCTTGGTCCATAAAATCAGTGTAATCCGTGAAATCTGTGGTTAAAGGCTTTTAACCGTTAACCACAAACGGCTCCAACCCACTCAACCGCATTGCTGGCTGCTTCTCCGGCAGCTGGCGCGGTTTAATTCCTTCAACCGCTTTAGCCATCGCTTCAATATGGTCTGGCGTAGTGCCGCAGCAGCCGCCAACAATATTCATCAGCCCGCTTTCTGCCCATTCTTTAATATGCACAGCCATCTCGTCCGGCCCTAAATCGTACTCACCAAACTCGTTCGGCAAACCGGCGTTCGGGTGGGTTGAGACAGCGCTTTCGCTTACGCGTGAAAGTTCGGCGACATACTGGCGCAAGGCGTCTGGCCCCAAGGCACAGTTCAAACCAACAGAAACAGGTTTAGCATGACGTGTTGAGTACCAGAATGCTTCGGTGACCTGGCCACTTAGGGTGCGGCCCGATGCGTCGGTGATCGTACCACTGAGCATAATGGGTAGTGTTTCACTCATATCCCAACCGTCGATTTCAAGCTCTTGCAGGCAGGCGAATATCGCGGCTTTGGCGTTGAGGGTGTCAAAAATCGTTTCGATCAGTAGGAAGTCGGCACCGCCTTCAATGAGCGCCCGGGCTGCCTGGCGGTAGGCCACTACCAACTCGTCGTAAGTGACGTTGCGAAAGCCGGGGTCGTTAACATCAGGCGAAATAGAAGCGGTACGGCTGGTGGGGCCGAGCACACCTGCGACGAAACGTGGTTTGCCGGTTTCGGCTGCCACCGCGTCAGCGACCTCGCGGGCAAGTCGCGCACCTTCACGGTTAAGCTCATCCACCAGTTCTTCCATGCCGTAATCGGCTTGCGAAATGGTGGTGGCGTTGAAAGTATTGGTTTCGATGATTTCAGCGCCGGCTTCGAGATACAGTCGCTCGATACCACTGATGATATCCGGCTGGCTCAGAATCAGTAGGTCATTATTGCCTTTAACGTCGCTGGGCCAGTCGGCAAACCGCGTGCCGCGGTAGTCAGCTTCTTGCAAATCGTAGCGTTGAATCATGGTACCCATGCCGCCATCGAGTATCACGATGTGGTCGGCGATGGCGGCCTGGAATTGTTCGAAACGCTTAACGTCGATTTTGTTGTGCATGCTTAGTTACTCAGTTCACACGGGCCGGTTGGCGGCGAGTGTTGTGTCTGGTTACATCACGCCGGGCGGTGAGCCGCTAGTGTGATGACTTCAAAATGTGGGGGCTTGCTCTCACGCGAGGTGACATCGCATAGCGTGACTACCAGCCCGGCTTGTTCGAAAAGTGCACGCAACTCAGCGGCGTTATGGCCGTTGTTTACGTGGTTGTACTCTGCGGTTTGTTCACTATGTTGGTGCTTGTTCAGGGTGGCGACAGCCAATTGACCGCCGGGTTTTAAGAGGCGCGCTGTTTCGGCCGCTACTTGCTCTGGCCGCTGCGAATAGCTAAGTGCGTGCAGCAGTAAGACCTGATCGTAACTAGCGTCGGGCAGGCTGGTGTTGTGCATATCGGCACAGACGAAATTTACATTATCAATGTGCTGTAATCGCTCTGTACCGGCTGCGAGTACCTTGTTACTAATATCGACGGCGGTGTATTGCTCACAGTGGGGTGCCAGCGATTCTGCTAATGCACCATCGCCGGAGGCCATGTCGAGCACATTGCCTAGTTTCAGTAGTGCAAATACACCGCGCGAGGTGGCTTCCCAGGTGCGGCCGGGCGAGTAGTGGCGGCGCATATCACCCGCCACACCTTCAGCCCAGGTAAGGCCGCTATTCCGCGCCGCCAGTAATTCCAGCAAGCGCTGTTGGTCGTCCGCCAGCATCGCATCCTGAGTTTGTTCCAGCAGGCTATTCCATAGCAGCGCATCGGCGGGTGGCAGTTGCTCCTGTAGTTGACTGCTATCAAAGCGGTAGAATACCGATACGCCACTGCGACGGTCGCGCAATAAGCCTGCCTCGCGTAATTTGGCTAAATGGGTTGAAACCCGCGACTGTGCCAGCTGCGTTACCCGAGTGATCTCGGCCACTGTAAGCTCGTTATCACGCAGCAACGACAGCAGCCGAAGCCGGGTTGGATCGCCGAGCAATCTACACAGTGTGGTGGTCTGGTCGAGGTTCATTCATCAATTCATCAGGATGGATTGATATATTGTACTTGCTTGTGCCCTTTACCGGCAAGCCGTAGCCAGATTTTGGCTTGATGACAGAGGGTTTTTGTAAAAGTCTATTGTAGCTATAAACCCGTTCGCCCTGAGCCTGTCGAAGGGTTTGCTCCGGGGCTTCGACGAGCTCAGCCTGAACGGGATTTTACGAAAAGTCTGCTTTTACAAATCTTTAAAGCCCGGCTTGTCCCGCCCAGTCGCGAGCAAATTGCCACGCGACCCGCCCGGAGCGTGAGCCGCGGGTAAGTGCCCAGCGCAGCGCTGCTTCTCGGGCGTTGGGGTTTTGTGTGGTGTTTTCGATGCCCAGCGAATGCAGCCAGTGGTCAACAATCGCAAGATACTCATCCTGCTTAAATGGATGAAACGACAGCCAAAGACCGAAGCGGTCGGATAGTGATATTTTTTCTTCTACTGCTTCGCTTTGATGAAGCTCGCCATTGACGACCTTGGCTTGCTGGTTCTCATGTTGATATTCCGGCAACAAATGGCGGCGGTTTGAGGTGGCATACACCAACACGTTTTCCAGACTGTTGCTAACGCCGCCGTCCAGCACCGATTTTAGTGCCTTGTAACTGGCGTCGTCGGCTTCGAAGCTGAGGTCGTCGCAGTACAGAATAAACTTCTCGCGACGGTCACCGAGCACCGCAATGACGTCGTGTAGATCACGT
>CAJQNE010000096.1 GCA_905479545.1 uncultured Gammaproteobacteria bacterium
TTGGCGTGCCAATTGCGGCCGGCGTGTTGTATCCGGTGTTCGGTCTGCTGTTATCACCGATGCTGGCGGCTTTGGCAATGAGCCTGAGTTCGGTATCGGTTATCAGTAATGCGCTGCGGTTACGTTCAGCCAAGTTGTAGAAAAAACGCATCGATCGATAAACTAGTAAAGGAGTAATAATGAAAAATGACTACGAATCCGGCAGCCTGAAACTTCGGGGTGCTGTCGCCATGGGTACCGGTGTAATGATTGGCGCGGGCATATTCGCTCTTACCGGCCAGGTAGCAGAGCTAGCAGGGCCGCTATTCCCGCTGGTATTTCTCGTTGCGGCTGTGGTCAGCGCGTTTAGCGCCTATAGCTACGTTAAAATGTCGAACGCTTACCCCTCCGCTGGCGGCATCGCGATGTTCTTGAAGAAGGCCTACGGACGCAGCCTGATGACTGGAGCGGGTGCGCTGCTCATGCTGTTCTCAATGATCATCAATGAGAGCCTGGTAGCCCGCACTTTTGGCACTTACACATTGCAGCTGTTCGATGTGAGCCAAAGTAGCCAGTGGGTACCGATACTGGCAACGAAGTAATTAGCCGAATATCGCTGGTATCGGCTTTCCTTAAAGTTGGCGGTATTGTTGTTTTTGCACTGGTGACGTTGTGGTTCACCGGCTTTACTTTCGAAGCCGCTAACCAATCGACCAGCGATAACCCGGTGCCGGGTGGATTGGTCGGTGGCTTTATCGCCGCCGTCGCACTCGGCATTCTGGCGTTCAAAGGGTTCACGACGATTACCAATAGCGGCGATGAACTGGAAAACGCCGATAAAAACGTTGGCCGTGCGATTATCATCTCAATGGCAATTTGCCTGGTCGTTTATTTGCTTGTGGCTTGGGCCGTGGGGTCGAACCTGTCGATAGATCAAATTGTCCAGGCGAAAGATTACGCTCTAGCCGAAGCTGCTCGGCCAGCTATGGGCCAATACGGCGTGTGGTTTACCGTTGCCGTCGCCATTATTGCGACAGCTTCTGGTCTGATGGCAAGCATTTTTGCAGTATCCAGAATGTTGGCGATGGTGAGCAAGATGGAGTTGGTGCCGCACCGCCATTTTGGCTTACCCGGCAATATGCAAACCCACGCGTTGGTGTACACGGTAGTGGCAGCCGCCGTGCTGGCAGTATTTTTTGACCTGAGCCGCATTGCCTCGCTGGGAGCTATTTTTTATCTGGTGATGGACTTTATGATCCATTGGGGTGTGTATCGACATTTGCGTGACGAGGTTAAAGCCAAGGGCTGGGTACTAATTACTGCAATGACGCTTGATGTAATCATTCTCGCCGCGTTCTTATTCGCCAAAGCCTTTACCGATCCGATGGTTATTGCCTGGGGTGTGGGTGGCGTGATCGTAGTTTTTGCTGCTGAAAAGCTTTTTCTCAGGTTGCATGAGTACTCGGATGGTGAGGATAAAAACTATCAGGACCCGACAGGCTGATAACCGTCGCTCTACCTGAGGGCAGTAGTGTGGAATCTGTAGAAACCAAGTTGTTGTCTTAACGCCGAACGTTTTGTTCGGCACATTGTTGTCGCGCCAATCGCGAATAGGAGGGTTCAATGATTTTCCGTCAGTTGTTCGATTCAGAGTCCAGCACATACAGCTATCTGTTAGCTAGCGATAGCGGCAAAGAGGCGCTGCTAATTGACCCGGTAATAGAAAAAGTCGATATCTATTTAAAACTCCTTAACCAGCTCGACGTTCGTCTGTTGCGTGCTATCGATACCCATACCCATGCTGATCACATTACCGGCTTGGGTAAACTGCGTGAAAAGACCGGTTGCATGACGATAATGGGCGAGCAAACCGAGGCTGACTGTGTGTCTGAAACCATTCGCGAGGGCGAGCATATAAGGCTGGACAGTATCGATCTGGAAGCACTGTATACACCTGGGCATACCGACGAATCGTATAGCTTCGTGCTGCATAGTGAGCAGCCCGCCGTATTCACCGGCGATGTGCTATTGATTCGTGGCAGTGGCAGAACGGATTTTCAGGGCGGTGATGCTGGCCAGAGTTATGACTCCATTACCCAAAAGTTGTTTACGCTGCCTGATTCGACGTTGGTATATCCGGCGCATGACTATAAAGGCTGGACTCGCAGCAGCATCGCCGAGGAGAAAGCGCACAACCCGCGGTTAGCTGGTAAAAGCCGTAAGCAGTACATCGATATTATGAACGGTCTGGATTTGCCCGACCCGAAAATGATGGATGTTGCCATTCCGGCCAACCTTAGTTGTGGTTTGGATGAGGGTTCCTAGTAAATCGATAGCGTAAGAACTGACTCATTTTATATTTGGAGATATTTTTGATGCATACATTTTTAACGGCAAAACAAATGATCGAACAGGCCAAAAAATCAGCCGATATTGTGGACGTTGATGCATTCAGCGAAATGCGAGACAAGGGCGCATTGGTTATTGATGTCCGCGAGCCAGGAGAGTGGCAGAAGGGTCATGTCGAGGACGCCGCAGCGATACCGCGTGGCACACTGGAAATGAAAATAACCGAGGTGGTAAGCGACCAGCAACGTCCAGTGGTTACCTATTGCGCCGGTGGTGGCCGGGCGGCGCTGGCTGCAGCAACACTGCAAAGCATGGGCTATACGGCTGCGGTTGCCTCAGAGGCCGGCTTTGACGACCTTAAGGCTGCGGGTCTGCCTTGCAGCGAAGGCGACTAGTTGATTCGCTGCAAGGACGAACCGACTTTTAGGATGGTGATGCTGGTTTCTCTGCCGAGCTATCGTGACTGTTCTGACGGGAAGGTCAGTAATTACATCCAACCTGAGTGACTGTCAGATGATGTAGGTTGATCGAGTTTTTTATAGGTGGTTGACCTATATCAAGGCGTTTACTGCGGATAAGCTTATGCTAACCACTGTAGGAGGTTGTCTGAAAAGGGCAATTTTGATCGCGGCGTAGCAATTAAACGTAATTTTCAAAGTAATGGAGATAATGGTGAATATTAGTTCAACGAAGTTCGGAATTGCCAGCGGCTTAACAGTTTCGATATTGTGGCTCATTTGCAGTTTGATGGTGATGCTAGCACCTGCGATGATGCTTTCTGCAACCGGCGACATGATGCATATGCAATTTAGCGATATGGGGTGGAATCTAACTCTAATTGGCGTATGCAAGGGCTTAATCGCTTGGTTCTTGGTCGCCGGTATATCTGGTTTTTTGCTCGCATCCATATATAACAGGTTGCAATCACTGAGCTAAAGAACGGGTTTTGAAGCTAAACCAAGTACTGCGAATTTCAGATGTGGAAGGCGATCTACTGGCCCTCATTTTAGATTGCCGCGCACCCAAAAATTCGTCCACTTATTTGCTTGGTCACTCTAAAATTCAAGCTTCTATTGTGTTGTTCGCGTTCTGTTTTTTGCCTGACTAATGGACTGAACTTCTTAGCTCTCTGTCTGTGGTGCGGCCTTAAAATCGGGATGTAGCTTCAAATGGGCACATCGAGTGAGGATGTGAGCACCACAACTTAATTTAACATAATGATTATTATGCGCAGTATAGGCGACGCGAATAGAGGGCCTCTTCCGTTATTTTCCACGCTCGAAGGCGTTTCTGAAGAACGTTTAAGAGCCTTAGTAGAGAGTATCACGTACTGGTCTGCGAGAGCTTTTGGTGGCGGATCCCGAGAGCTACCCGACTTCTGTAATCCCCCCACTATTAACCGATCTATTGAGCAGCCTGAAAATTCCTGCTAATACCGTGGAGCTAAACTCCAGTCGTGAGGCTGCGATAGCGGCACAGCTTTAATTGTGGTGCATAGCTTAGTTGTGGCAATAATCTGGTGGTTTGCTGCGACCAACATCCTAAAAGGTGGCAACGTGGTCATGATCTTAGCGTTCTTAGTCGGCTTTTTATTGGTCGCCAAATATTTTAGATGGGCCTGCATAGAGCCTTGGCAAATGCAGAAACGGTTAACGCAATAAGCTGAAACTTTTCTATGGAACGGAGTGAAGTCCAAAATTGCGCTTGTAGCGTTTCTACAAAGTAAAGAAAGTGGCCAACAGTAGACAGTTTAAGTGATCACTGAGTATGATCCGCCTCATGCGCCTGTTAGTTTCTCTCTCATTCCTCTTTGTCATGGTGATCAATTTGATCAGCGGCGTGCACCTGCATGTAGGTGTTGAAGGTATGGGCGGAGTGCATTCTTCACACGGTGTACACCAAGAGCAGACCCACGAACACGGACATGAACACTCGGCTGAGTATCACAGCCACGAAGCTGAGAGTGATGTGTCGCTGTTCGAGCTAGGCACTAGCAGCGGAAAACTGCTGCCCTTCCTGATCTTGTTACTTGTGGCCGTCCTCGGCCTCATAACCAGCACGCGCGTTACATGGGTCACTACCCTTACTACGCGGATACCAAGCCAGCGCCCCCGCTGGCGACCGCCCCTCCGTGGGCCACCTATCACTGTTTCCTGAGCAATAAATTGTTGGAGTCGTGAGCTGCTTTTGAAGCAGTGCGCCTGACTCCTTGCCCAAACCTTGTGCGCATCAGCGCTAACAGGAAACAGATAAATGTCATTTTTCACAGCACGCCGCTACGGCGCGTGCACGCTTGTGTTGGCTATTGTCAGCAACTTTAATGCCGCCGCTGCGGACCTTTCTTCAACAACGTCCTTATCGCTTGAGCAGGCGGTCGATTATTCGCTGCAGCGTAATTCGCAGCTGACCTCGTTGGGATACCAGATAGGTGCCGCCGAAGGTCGCCTGCAGCAAGCCCGGCTCAAACCAAATCCGGAACTTTCACTGCGGGTCGAAGA
>CAJQNE010000097.1 GCA_905479545.1 uncultured Gammaproteobacteria bacterium
CCAGCAATGCGATACAGAATAGGGTGATTAAGCTGGGTTTTTTTATGGGCAAGTGCATGAGCAGGTCCGTGTGGTCATCAGGTCGCTGTTCCGAGGGTAAAGCAAGTCAGCTACATTCGCTGCTCTGAATCGTCCGATTCAATCGCGAGGTCACCATGGTCATCAAGCCCCGCACCCGCGTTTTTACCTTCGAGCTTAATCCGTAGTCGCAGTTCGTTTTGCGAATCGGCATTGCGCATGGCTTCTTCCATGTTAATCAGCCCGGCTTCGTACAGTTTAAACAGGCACTGATCAAAGGTTTGCATACCCATTTCAGTACTTTTTGCCATAACGGGTTTAATACCGCCAACGTCGCCCTTAAATATCATGTCGCTGATAAGCGGCGAGTTAATCAGAATTTCTATCGCGGGTACGCGGCCCTTACCGCCAGCTTTGCGGAGTAACCGCTGAGACATAATTGACTTCAGGTTTAACGACAGGTCCATCAGAAGCTGGTCGCGTTTTTCCTCAGGGAATAAGTTAATAATCCGATCGAGCGCCTGGTTTGAGGAGTTGGCGTGCAGCGTGGCAAGGCAGAGGTGTCCGGTTTCAGCGAAGTTAATCGCGTGCTCCATGGTTTCGCGGTCACGAATTTCGCCGATAAGGATTACGTCAGGTGCCTGCCGCAGAGTGTTTTTCAGCGCGACGTGCCAGCTCTCGGTATCTACGCCTACCTCGCGCTGCATTACGATGCAGCCACGGTGCGGATGGACGTATTCAATAGGGTCTTCAATGGTAATGATGTGGCCTTTTGAGTTCGCGTTGCGATGGCCTACCATCGCTGCCAGGCTGGTCGATTTGCCTGAGCCGGTTGCGCCCACCATAAGAATCAGACCACGCTTGGTCATCATCAGCTCTTTCATTATCTCTGGTAGGCCGAGGTCGTCGGCATCAGGAATTTCGGTGTTGATGGTTCGCAATACCGCGCCGCTGTGGCCTTGCTGAATAAAGGCGTTCACCCGAAAACGGCCAATCTCCTCCGGTGCAATGGCAAAGTTGCATTCGTTGCTCTCGGCAAACTCTTTCCGTTGCCGCTCATTCATTATCGACTTAACCAGTACGTCGGCTTGTTCGGGAGTCAGTGACTTTTCAGTGACCGGCTGGACTTCGCCATCTGTTTTTATCGCTGGCGGGAAGCCGGCGGTAATAAATAAATCGGAGCCATCTTTAGCAATCATTGCCTTGAGCAGCTGATGGACGAAGTTGAGAGCCTGTTCATTGTTCATAGTGCACACTTATAAATTACGGCTGGAGGGTTAAACTTTTGGTTGGCTGCGGGAAGCTAGCTAATTGCTCAGGTGGTTACATGAACGATTCTTTGTTTGCTGCTTTCCGACGGGCTTCTTCTTTGGTGACTACGCCTTTTTGCACGAGTCTCAATAAATCCTGATCCAGAGTTTGCATGCCGTCTTTACCACCGGTTTGAATGGCGGAGTAGAGCTGCGGCACTTTGTTTTCCCGAATCAGGTTTCGAACCGCCGGCGTGCCCATCATAATTTCATGCGCCGCCACACGACCGCCGCCCTGTTTACGCAGCAGTGTTTGTGAAATCACCGCTTTCAGTGATTCCGATAGCATCGAGCGAATCATGTCTTTTTCAGCGGCTGGGAATACGTCAACGATCCGGTCAATGGTTTTAGCTGCCGAGCTGGTGTGCAGCGTGCCGAACACTAAGTGGCCGGTTTCAGCCGCGGAAAGCGCGAGTCGAATGGTTTCCAGGTCGCGCATTTCTCCCACTAGAATTACGTCCGGGTCTTCACGTAGCGCGGAGCGCAGAGCGTTGTTGAAGCTTAAGGTATCGCGATGCACTTCACGTTGGTTAATCAGGCATTTTTTACTTTCGTGAACAAATTCAATCGGATCTTCGACAGTCAATATGTGGCCGTACTCGGTTTCGTTTTTATGGTTCACCATCGCGGCCAGCGTGGTCGATTTACCCGAGCCGGTCGGGCCGGTAACCAATACAACTCCGCGCGGTTGGTCGGCAATGCTTTTGAAAATCGCCGGCGCGTTAAGTTGTTCCAGCGTGAGAATAGTTGCCGGAATGGTACGAAATACAGCGCTGGCACCGCGGGCCTGCACAAAGGCATTCACCCGAAAGCGTGCTAAGCCGGGAATCTCAAACGAAAAGTCAGCTTCCAGTTCGCGCTCATAACCCTTGCGCTGGCCGTCATTCATAATGTCGTACACCATATCGTGCACGTCACTATGTTCCAGAGCCGGCACGTTAATTCTGCGCATTTCACCATCGACACGAATCATCGGCGGAACGCCTGCCGAGAGGTGTAAATCTGAAGCGCCTTGCTTCACGCCAAATGCTAATAGTTGAGCTACGTCCACAGGAAATCCTTGTAAGCTGAGCAATTACTTACCAACTTAGCCCAAACCGGCAATTAACGAAACCATGAGCAGTATAGAAACACGTTATTCCGAGCTAACTGAGCATATTCGGGAATTATGCGACAAGTACAATCGGCCGCCCGCGCAGCTGTTAGCCGTTAGCAAAACCAAGCCGTTGGCCGATATTCAGGCCTTGTATTCTGCCGGGCAGCGGTCGTTCGGTGAGAATTATTTGCAGGAAGCGGTAGAAAAAAAGAACCACTTGCTTTCCGCCGGCTCCGCTGACGATATTCAATGGCATTTCATCGGCCCGCTGCAATCCAACAAAACCAAGCTGGCCGCCGAGAATATGTGCTGGGTGCAAACGGTCGACCGGCTGAAAATTGCCCGTCGACTCAGCGAGCAGCGACCCGGGCAGATGCCGCCGTTGAATGTACTGGTACAGGTGAATATTAGTGGTGAGGAGAGTAAGTCGGGAGTTCCTTCAGCAGAAGTACCTGCTTTGCTCGGCCAAATTGCTGAGCTGCCCCGGTTACGGTTACGAGGGCTAATGGCGATACCGGCACCCGCTGAAGGGTTAGAGGCTCAGAGGCAGCCGCTGCGGGCTATGCGGTTGTTGTACGAGCAACATGCGCAGACATACGATTTTGACACGCTGTCGATGGGCATGAGTAGCGACATGGAAGCCGCTATCGCTGAAGGTAGTACGAAGCTGCGAGTGGGCACTGCGCTGTTTGGCGAGCGAAAATAAGTAATCGGTACTGATCGTCGTTCTCTGGTCACGCTTGAAACTGACGAAACTGGTCATATTTACCAGTGCATGTTTATCAGTGAAATTGTGCAGTAACAGTGTCGGTATACTTTGGCGCTGAATTGAAAGCTGAAATTCCAACCAACGAGGCTCTATGCAAAACCTGAAAATTGGCTTTATCGGCGGTGGCAACATGGCCAGTAGCCTTATTGGCGGTCTATTAGCCGACGGTGTTCCTGCGGAGCGTATTTACGTCGCCGAACCCCATTCTGAATCGCGTGCCAGGTTGGCTGCGGACTATCGGGTACACGTGACCGAATCGAATGCTGAACTGGCCGAAAGCTGCGATGTAATTGTATTGGCGGTAAAGCCGCAGATGCTAAAAACCGTTTGCGACGGCATCGCAGATTCGGTGAAAAAGCAGCTGATTATCAGTATTGCCGCTGGCTTGCGTAGTGACGCTATTGGCCGCTGGTTAGGTCGTGACGTGGCTATAGTCCGCTGTATGCCGAATACGCCATCGTTGGTGCAGTGTGGCGCCGCCGGCTTGTTTGCGAATGCCAAAGTGAACGCCGAGCAGCGTGATGTAGCTGAGTCGCTAATGCGGGCAGTCGGATTGGCCGTTTGGGTGGATAGCGAAGATTTATTGGATGCCGTAACCGCCGTTTCGGGCTCAGGCCCGGCGTATTTCTTCTTGTTTATTGAGGCCATGCAAGCCACCGGCCGGGAGCTTGGTTTGAGCGATAAAGCCGCTAGCTTACTTACCTTGCAAACCGCGATGGGTGCCGCTCGCATGGCTTTGGAAAGCGACGACGATGCCGCAACGTTGCGCCGCAAAGTAACCTCGCCAAATGGTACTACTGAGCAGGCAATCACCAGCTTTGAAGCGGCAGGGCTGCGAGACATCGTCGGTGACGCGCTTACTGCAGCTCGTGACCGCTCTATTTCGCTATCGCAGGAGCTGGCCGGGCCGGCGCGATTGGAAAAAGACTCAACCGGAGAAACAACCGCACAATGAACAGTTATCTCGCCAACCCAATATTATTTTTGCTGCAAACGCTCGGCACTTTGTATATCACCGCGGTAATGCTGCGATTATTGCTGCCGCTGGTGAACGCAGATTTTAATAACCCGATTAGCCAGTTTGTGGTGCGTATAACGGCCAAGCCACTGCATTTGTTGCGGCGGGTAATTCCGCCCGTAGGCAATATTGATTCTGCGGCGATAGTGTTGATGGTTGTTCTGCAGGCGTTGCTGCTTTTTGCCTTGCTGGCCCTGCAGGGTGTCACTGTCAGCCCGATGTATTTAGCCGTTTGGACAGTCACAGGCTTAATACACACCTTTCTGAATCTGATGTTCTTCGCCATCATTATTATTGCGTTAATGAGTTGGGTGAATCCTGATCCGTATAACCCGATGATGCGAATTCTGTCGCAAATAACCGCGCCGATAATGGACCCGATCCGGAAGGTCATACCTTCGTTCGGTGGCCTGGATATTTCGCCTATATTCGCGATTCTTGCGATTCAGGTGCTGAAGATGCTTATTCCCCCACCGTTTGTGCCGTTAGGCTAACCGCTACGCGCTAGCCTCGTTGGTAAAATGCCCCGCTCGTTGGCCGATGTGGTGTTAATTTCTTGATCTACTGGACCCTGTTCTTCACCGCTTTTGCCTCAGCCACGGTGTTGCCCGGTGCGTCTGAAGTGGTGTTGCTGGCGGCTATTCGTAATGGTGGCCACGGTCTTTTTTGGTTGTGGTTTATAGCCACGGTCGGCAATACCTTGGGGAGTGGTGTTAGCTGGCTGATGGGCCGCTATTTCCTCCATTGGCAGCATAAAAAATGGTTTCCGGTTACGCCCGAAAAAATGGCGCGGGCGCAGAGGCTATTTAATGAAAAGGGTCGATGGACGCTGCTGTTAACCTGGTTGCCTATAGTGGGCGATGGCCTGGCGGTGGCGGCGGGTTTACTTCGGGTGCCGTGGCCGCTGTTTTTGCTGTTATTGAATTCCTTTATAGTTTGACCTGTTTGTGATCAATCCCTGTCAACTTCCAACGAACCTAAAGGACAGCAATATGAAAGGCCCAGCTCCCGTAGAAGTAGAAATTTCCAAACTGCTCAGCGATCGTCGCAGCCCGTATGCGTTTGATCCTGAGAGGGATGTGAGCGAGACGGATATGCGGGCACTAATGGAGGCGGCCCGATGGGCTGCATCGGCCAGTAATATTCAGCCTTGGCGCTATATCGTCGGCGTGAGAGGCCGCAGTGATGAAGTGCGTGAGCGGGTGCACAGCGTGCTGCTGGGCGGCAATCAACCCTGGACAGCCAATGCCCCGGTTTTGATTCTTACTGTGGTAAATACCGAAAACGACGGCAAGCCGAATGTTTCAGCTGAACACGATATGGGCTTGGCGTCGGCGCAGTTGACGGTGGAAGCGACTGCTCGTGGCTTGGTAGTGCATCAAATGGCAGGGGTGGATCTCGCTGCGGCGAATGCCGAGTTCGGCATTGCTAAACCTGAGCGAGTGCTCACTGCCTTGGCGGTTGGCTATCAAGCCAGCGCGGAGGTGATTCCGGAAAACTATGCACGGCGCGATGAAGCACCTCGCACACGTAAATCTATTGACGACATGATTGTTGTCGGCAGCTTATAGCCCGGTCAATCAGTCCTAACTAGGTGCTGGTGGGTGATATGCTCACCAGCCGCGCCATCTCC
Source organism: uncultured Gammaproteobacteria bacterium (assembly GCA_905479545.1). Lineage (GTDB taxonomy): Bacteria > Pseudomonadota > Gammaproteobacteria > CAJQNE01 > CAJQNE01 > CAJQNE01. The sequence goes on from CAJQNE010000097.1 coordinate 5,845, forward strand.
GACCGTCAGGTCATATTTAACCAACAGAGTCCGCTATGCTGACACTTCATCATCTCGAATATTCTCAGTCTTTCCGCATTCTTTGGTTATTGGAGGAGTTGGGCATGGAGTACACACTCAAGCTCTACGAGCGGGATAGTAAATCTTCGCTGGCGCCCGCTGACTACAAGGCCATTTCGCCATTAGGCACGTCGCCGGTTATCACTGATGGCGACGTGGTTTTGGCTGAAACCAATGCCATTGTCGACTACATTTTGGATAAACCGGGTAGCGATCGACTGCGGCCAGCGGCAGGTAGCCCGGCCCGCACCCGATACCTGTTTTGGTTTCATGCGGCGCAGGGCAGTATGCAGCCAATGATGACCTTTAATATTGTGTTGAACGTCGTTAAAACCCGTGTGCCGTTTTTCCTCCGGCCGATAATTGGTACGGTTTTTAGCCAAATTCTGTCGGGGTTTGTGCAGCCACGAATGGTGGCTTTGCTGAACCAGGCGGAGAAAGACCTGGCTGACGGCCCGTGGTTTGCCGGTTCGGAATTAACCGCTGCGGATATCGTGCTGAGCTATTCAATGGAGTCTGCCAGCATGCGCGGGTATATCACCGATAAACACCCCAACTGTCAGACTTGGCTCAAGCGGGTGTACGACAACAAGGCGTACAAAGTGGCGCAGCAAAAAGACGGCAAGCCGAGTGCGGCGTTTCCTGTTTAGACCTCACTACAAAGCCGTTCATGCTGAGCTAGTCGAAGCACCGCTAGGGTTCTGGCTGTCCTTCGACTAGCTCAGGGTGAACGGTGTAGGGAGTAAGCCCTTTTAGCTTGGTTTTCAATAGCGTGCGTAGCCTCAGTGGAGAGCTAGTCGTTCTCTAACTCCGGCTCCCGCCGCCATTCGCCGGATTTGCCACCGTACTTATGTTCCAGCTGCACAGCAGAAATAACCATGCCCCGATCAACCGCCTTGCACATATCGTAAATGGTGGCGAGCGCGACCTGGCAGGCCATTAACGCCTCCATCTCAATACCCGTTGGGGCTGTGGTCTCACAGCGTGCGGTGCATTCAATGCCGTCGCTTAGTGCGGTGAAGTCGAGCACTACTTTGGTCAGCGGAATAGGGTGGCAGAGCGGAATAAGTTCGGCAGTGCGTTTGCTGGCCATAATGCCGGCTATGCGGGCAATAGCCAGCACGTCGCCCTTCTTGTGGCCGCCCTGTTGTATCAGCGCCAGCGTTTCTGGCTGCATCGTAATACGACCGCTCACTACCGCCGCACGTTTGCTGGCGGGTTTGTCGCCAATATCCACCATTTGTGCCTCGCCGCTGGTGGTAAAATGCGTTAGCGTCATACTGTTTGTCCCTTGGATTTAAAGCGGCTGGTTGTCGCCAGTGTAGGTCACGTCATCATCGCCAACAAACCACGTTACGAAAAAATCAGTTTCTTATGAGCAATTCCCAACCCATTGAAGTGTTATTTTTTGCCTCGCTCTGCGAGCAAACCGGTCGTGACTCGGCGACGCTGGATGCCAGCCTTGCCGCCACAGTAGCGGATGTTTGGCAACAGCTTTGCCCGACTCTCGACATGCCGGTAAATACCTTGATGGCAGTGAACCAGATAAATGCGAAGGCGGACTCGGCAGTGGCCGGCGGTGATGAGGTGGCATTCTTTCCGCCAGTGACGGGGGGGTAATGCCGACAATAATTTCTGATGCGCCGCTGACTGCCTGGCAAGCGCTGGCTGAGCACGGCAAACCGCATGCGGCCAGCTGTGGCGCGGCTGTGAGCTTCGTTGGCGTAATGCGTGATAGCAATAATGGCCGAAAAATTGACAAGATGTTTCTCGAGCACTATCCCGGAATGACAGACCAGGCATTGGCCGACCTGGCGACCGCGGCAAAGGCTGAATACGATATTGCAGATGTGCTGTTGCTTCACCGTGTTGGCGAAGTTCGGCCCGGTGATGAACTGGTAGTGATTGGCGTATGGTCGCCGCACAGGGCTGCTGCGTTTAGCGCCTGCGAGTGGCTCATCGAGCAGCTTAAACACCGGGTGCCGCTATGGAAAAAAGAGTTTGGCCCGGACGGTGAAAACTGGGTTGTTGCCAACACGCCGGGGCGGGTGAAATAAGCCTCTTGGCGGGACCAGTAATGTGCCTTCCGGCTACCTACAGAACATGAACACAGGATAGTTAAATTAATGAACGCAATGGTAAATACCTTCTCGTCCGCACTGGCTTCAACGCTGCGCATGTGGCGTGGCACCAAGGCTGAGCGGTTCTATTCGAGTCGTCCAAAGCAACCGCTGCAGCTTTACGAGTTTGAGGGTTGCCCTTATTGTCGCTTTGTCCGCGAGACATTGACCGAGTTGGACTTAGATGCCGATATTTTTCCGTGCCCGAAAGGCGGTACACGCTTTCGACCGCAGGCGGTAAAAATCGGCGGTAAAGAGCAGTTCCCGTTGTTGATTGACCCGAATACCAATACCACCCTGTTGGAATCCGGTGATATTGCAGCCTATCTGCATCAGCAATACGGCAATGGTAAGGAGCCGCTGGCGGTGAAACTAATGCGTGACCCCGTTAGTTCGTCGCTTGCGACGGCCGTGCGCCAGATTAGGGGCGTTAAGGTTAGGGCTTCAAAAGCAGTTGAGTGGAATATCGACGCACCTATTGAGCTGTTTAGTTTTGAATCCAGCCCGTATTCACGCAAGGTTCGTGAACTGCTTTGCGAGCTGGAAATTCCTTATCGGCTGCGTAATACCGGCAAGGTGTTGTGGCGCGAATTGGGGCCGCCGATGGTGCGCAGTACCTTGTTCTCTGAATTGCCGGTGCTCGGGCCTAAGCGGCAAGAGCTGCAGGCGCGCGGTGGTATGTTGCAGTTGCCATATTTGTTTGATCCGAATACCGGCGCGTCGATGTATGAGTCGGAACTGATTTGCGATTACCTGCTGAAAACCTACGCCGCTTAAATTCATCACATCACGAGCGAAAATATGACCGATACAATTGAAACCCGCTCTGAGCAACGCTGTTTCGGTGGCACTCAGGGCTATTACACCCATCAGTCTGTCAGCACCGGTACCGCGATGAATTTCGCCGTATTTGTGCCTGAGGGTGCCAGTAATGCCGCCGCGCTTTATTACCTCGCCGGCCTTACCTGCAACGACGAAACTTTTATGGTGAAAGCGGGAGCTCAGCGATTAGCTTCCGAGTTAGGCTTGGTGTTGATAGCCTGTGATACCAGCCCACGCGGCCTGGGTTACGACGGTGAGGACGACGACTGGGATTTTGGTACCGGCGCTGGTTTTTACCTGAACGCCACCGCCGAGCCGTGGAAAACCGGCTACCGCATGGCGGATTATATTAATGACGAGCTACCGGCACTCATAGAAGCCAATTTCCCGGTTAGTGATAGCACACGCGGCATTTTTGGCCATAGCATGGGCGGGCATGGTGCGTTAGTCACTGCGCTCCGTAATCCACAGCGTTGTCAGTCAGTATCGGCTTTCGCACCTATCGGCAATCCGGTTAATGTGCCATGGGGCAAAAAAGCTTTTTCTCATTACTTGAAGAGCGAAAGCGAATGGGCTGAGTGGGATGCCTGTGAGTTAATAAAACGCCAACCGTACCGCGGTGAAATGCTGGTGGACCAAGGGCTCGGAGACCAGTTTCTTGAGCGTGAATTAAAGCCAGAGTTACTGGAGGCTGCTGCTGTGCAGGCCGGCCAGCAATTGCAGCTGCGTCGTCAGGCGCGCTACGATCACAGCTACTACTTTATCCAAACATTTATGGCCGATCACCTGCGTCATCACGCTGCGCAGCTGTCGCAAAACTAAGTAGAGAATTATTTGATGGACGAGCAGGATAACAATGACGCAGACCAAAACGGCACTGATAGCAATGACTCAGAAGGCGGCCAGAAAAAAGACGAAATAAAGAGCAGCGAACCGGAGCAGAACCCCTACGCTGCGCCTCAGTCAGCTACCAAAGCGCCGCTATATGCAGCCCGGCCTAAGTCGCCTAAAGTTTTCGGCATACTTTCGCTGGTATTCGCTGGCTTCGGGTTACTCAGTATTGTCCAGCTTATGATTCTGTTGCTGCAAGGGTCGCCGATGGCAAATCCTATGCAACTGCCGTCGCTGGGTTTTTTGATTAGCAATGTTATTGGCTTTGTAACGGTGCTGATGCTGTTGGCCGCCGGCCTTGGCCTGGTGAAATATCAGGATAAAGGTCGCCGCTGGTTTAGCTGGTATGCCGTCGTGACCGTGATATTTACTATTCTTAATAGCCTGTTCACTTATAAGGCGATGATGAGTTTTGTCATGAAGGGCAGCGACGACCCCAATATGGCAGGAGTAGCCGCAGTGTCACTTATGCTCGGTATCGCTGTGGCGTTAGCATTCCCAATAATTGGCTACATTATGCTCAACAGCGATGCGGTAAAACGCGCGCTGCACTAGGAGTTATCGCGATGCAGCAATACCTACAAGCAACCGAATTTATTGATAGTGACAGCGCCGTGGTGCAAGCGTTTGCTGCCCGCTTCAGCGGAATTAATGATGAGCGCGAGCGAGCCGTGGCCTTGTACTACGCCGTGCGCGATGAAATTTATTACGATCCGTACAGTCTCCGGCTGAACCGTGGCTCACTAACTGCCAGCTATTTACTCAAAACCAAGGCCGGTTTTTGTATTCCCAAAGCGGTGCTGTTAGCTGCAGTGGCTCGCGCCAGCGGCATTCCTGCCCGGCTGGGTTATGCCGATGTGAAAAACCATCTAAGTTCGCCGCGCTTGCTGGAGACCATGGGTACTGATTTATTTCGCTATCACGGCTATACCGAACTGTATATCGACGGCCGCTGGGTTAAGTGCACGCCAGCGTTCAATAAAGAGCTATGCGATAAGTTCGGCATCAAGCCGCTGGAGTTTAATGGTCGCGAAGATTCATTGTTTCATCCCTTCGATACGGCAGGTCGCGAACATATGGAGTACATACTCGATCGTGGTCATTTCACTGACTTGCCCTATGACGAGATCGTTGCTGACTATCTTGAGCATTATCCAAAAATGGCTCAGTTACACATTAGCGGCGCGACCCTATCCGGCGATGTTGCTGCTGAGGCCGGGCATAAATAGTTGCCGGAGCGGTCGCTATTGCTATTGCCGGCACGATTCTCTTCTACATGTTTCCTTCCCCGATGGTCAGTGGCCAGACGAGAAAGTTAGCGGGTGTAGCCAACCAAGGCTTATTACTTACAAATTTCTTACACAATGCTGACGTGCCGCTGACCAGCGGACAGCGCGAATCGCTGAAACTACTTCTCGGCAACATTGCCGCGTACCTTTAGTCTCAGGAGTTAGTGTTATGCGTAATTTTAAGTTTTTATCCCGAAGTTTTCTGGTGGCCACACTAGCGGCCACTGCTGTGGCCGGTGCGGCCACAGCGAAAAGCCAGCTGTCGAATAAAGTTGATCTGGATGTGGCCGTTGGCACACCGGTAGTTTCGTCGACGGGCAGCAAGGCTTATGTGCGTGTAGCGCTTACCGGCTTTGAGCGGCAGGCTGATGTTGAGCGGGTTTCAGCGAATGTCGCCATCGTATTGGATAAGTCCGGCTCGATGGCCGGCGAGAAAATTCAGCGGGCCCGTGAAGCCGCAATTCTGGCGGTTCAGCGTTTGGCACCGAACGATATTTTGTCGATCATTACCTATAGCGACTCAGTGACCGTACTGCACCCTGCGCAACGGGTTGGCAATGGCCAGCAGGCGATCAATCGCATTAAACGTATTCGACAGGGTGGTGGCACAGCACTATTTGCCGGCGTGGCGAAGGGCGCTGCCGAGGTACGTAAGTTTCTTGATGCCGAACGGGTAAATCGGGTTATTTTGCTCAGTGACGGGCTGGCTAATGTGGGTCCCAGCTCACCGCAGGAATTGGGTGAACTTGGCTCTGCACTTGGCAGCGACGGCATCAGCGTAACCACCATCGGTCTCGGCTTAGGCTACAACGAAGATTTAATGACCCAGCTAGCCGGTTATAGCGATGGTAACCATGCCTTTGTACAAAATGCCTCTGATCTGCTGCGGATATTTACCTATGAGTTTGGTGAGGTAATGTCGGTGGTAGCGCAGGATGTTGAAATCGAAATTATCTGCGCGAACGGTATTAAGCCGCTGCGTCTGTTGGGCCGTCCGGCAACTATTAATGGTGACCGGGTTACCACGCGCATAAGTCAGTTGTTGAGTGCTCAGGAAAAGTACGTGGTGCTCGAAGTAGAAGTGCCTCCTGGTGTTGATGGCGAGCTGCAATCATTAGCCGATGTGCAGGTCGCTTACCTGAACCTCGATAACCGTCAACGTGATTCGCTGAGTGATGCGGTAAATGTCTCCTACGCCGCAGATAAGCGCGAAGTTGTGCGAAGCACCAATGCCGGCGTGCAGGTGCAGTCGATGAAACTTAAGGCCAACGAAGTTAGTAAAGAAGCGGTGAGACTGCGTGACAAGGGCCAGGTAGGTGCGGCAAGCAGTTTGTTAAAATCACAGGCTGACGAATTCCGTTCAGCGCCATTGCCGCCGTCGGCTGCACCGGCAGAAATACAGGCTCTACAAGAGGCTGCGGAAGAGTACGAGGCAGATGCCGAGAGCTTTGCTGATGATCGTGACTGGAACCGTGCGCGTAAGGAGCAGCGTGCCAAGCAGTATCGTAAAGATCGTCAACAGACCTACTAATCGATTAGTGTTGAATATTACGTGGGCTCACAGGGTCGCGGTGCTAAGCATCGCGGCACTGTGGTTTTATTAATCTCCGGGACAATGAAATGCGTCGTTTTATAGCCGTTCTTGTGTTGTTGCTGCCGCCGCTGGCTTTGCTGGGTTTTGGTTGGCAGCTCACTGCTGATCGTGATGCGGTGCTGCAAATGCAGCTTCGGCAGCTGGTGGATGCGCGACTGGAGGGGCTCGATGCGGATATTCATCGCTGGCTGATGCAGCAGCTTCGTGGCCTTGAACCGTTAGCAACGGTTGATGGGCCGGGTATTGCTGAATTACGTCGCAGTCGTTCGTTAATTCGCCAAATTCACGTGCTCAGTCGCGATGGCCAATGGCGCTATCCGCAGCAAGGGCAGCTCGAGAACTTACCCCCGGAAACAGTATTTGCGGCCTTGGCCGATGAGGCAAATAGTCAGCGGCCGGCACCGTGGGCCGGCAGCGGTAGTTTTAGTCGGAAGGCCCCTGCAGCGGAAAGGGTCGATGCTGCCATCGCTCCGGCACCCCGGCAGGGATGGTTGGTGCGTTATCAACAACAGCAGCTGCAGTTGTTACGTTGGTTAGACGCTCCGAACGGCGATGTCTGGCTATTCGAAGTTTCTTATCCGGCGTTGTTAGCCGGCCTGATCGGATGGCTTCCCGACACCAGTATTGAGAATGCCGATGGGGCCGCTGCAGAGCGTTACCGTCTGGCAGATGGCAGTGGTCGGCAGCTATACGGCTGGGGTAATTACGCCGTTGCCGAGCAGCAGACACCGCAGGCGCAACTCACTCTGCGCCAACCGCTCAGTGGTTGGCATATCGACTACTACTCCGAGGCCGCCGCTGCCAATACCTTACTAGATCGACTGCGTTGGCTGTTGATCGCGGCGGCGTTGGCGTTGCTAACGCTATTGCTAGGTGTGTGGCTGTGGCGTAAGCAGCAGGCTGAATTGCGGCTGGCCGAACAGCGGGTGAGTTTTGTGAATCAGGTCTCGCATGAGTTAAAAACGCCGCTAACCAATATCCGTTTATACGCTGAGCTGTTGCAGCAAAAAATTGGCGATCAGCCCATCGCCAAGCGTCAGCTGGGAGTGGTGGTAAGCGAAAGCCAGCGACTTTCAAGGCTGATAAATAACGTGCTGAGCTTTGGTCGCGGCCAACGCAAGCAATTGCAAATACAACGCCGCCCTGCCGTTGTTGATGAGGTGGTAGAAGAGGTGTTGGCCAATTGGGAAATTGCTCTCGCAGACTCCGGTATTCAGGTGAGTTTCACCGGCAATGCGGAGCGAGAGGTTTGGGTTGATGCCGACGCGTTGGAGCAAATTCTGAACAACCTGATCAGTAATGCCGAGAAGTATGCGGCCAGCGGCGGCAAGCTCGCTATCAGCAGTGTGCTCAGTGGCAATATCGCCACCTTACTGATTAGCGATGCCGGGCCAGGCATACCGATGGCTGAGCGACAGCGGGTGTTTGAGTCGTTTTACCGTCGCAGTGATAACACCACTGAAGGAGTTAGTGGCACCGGTATCGGACTTGGTCTGGCCCGGGAACTGGCCCGGCTGCACGGCGGTGATCTTACAATCAAATATGATGCAGCCGCAGAGCAGGGAAGTTGTTTTGAGTTGAGTCTGGAGGTGGGCGAATGAGTGCGCATATTTTGGTCGCAGAGGATGATCTGCATATCCGGCAGGGGCTGCAGGAATTGCTGGAAGGCGAGGGCTATCGGGTCACAACGGCGGCTGATGGTCAGCAAGCGCTAAGCGCTTACGCAGACGAAAAACCAGCGCTACTACTACTCGATATTATGATGCCGAAAAAGAGTGGCTACGATGTTTGCCGTGAAGTGCGCGCCATTGATGCCGTAACGCCGGTTATTTTTGTTAGTGCACGTTCGGAGGAGATCGACCGGGTGTTGGGCCTGGAGCTGGGGGCTGATGATTACATCATGAAGCCCTTCGGTTTGAGAGAAGTACTGGCACGAGTTAAAGCGGCACTGCGTCGTTCGCAATTAAGCCTCGGTACTAGCGACGAGCCTGAGCTGGAGCAGGCTCACTGGTCGATGGATGATCTGACAATTTACGCCGACAGCCTTCGGGCTGAGCGGGGTAGTACCGCTATTGATTTAAGCCAGCGTGATGTCGCAATACTGCGGTTATTGCACCAGCGCTGCGGCAAGGTAGTGAGCCGCGATGAGCTATACGATGCCGCTTGGGGGCGCAGCTATTTGCCTAGTAGTCGGTCGCTCGATCAGCATATGTCGCAGCTACGCCGCCGCATAGAGCGCGACCCTGCACAGCCACGTATTATTCAAACGGTACACGGTGTCGGTTATCGCTTTGATGCCGCCGAACCGCTGTAGCGGCCCTTACCTGAAGTCAATTCTGTCACTGCTATGAACAATAATTGTTATGAATAATAAGCTCTGGTTGCTCATCGCCTTATTGGTGATTTCCGCTGTGTTGCTGGTGGTGGCGCTCAAGCTCTGGCGCAAGCTAAAAGCCAGAGAGCAGTCCGGGCTGCAGTTACAGCGGCAAAAAGATCAGCAGCGTGACGAACATCTGGAAAAAAGCCTGGGTCTCATCGCGCAAACCACGTTGCGAGATGATTTGCCGTTAGCGGAAGCGGCCATTCGGGCCAAACTGTTGCTCGATCATCTTATTCCCGACGAAGGTGCCCGACAAAAGTATCAGGCGATTTATGCACTACACGATGCAACCGAGCACTTTGCTCGTAGCGATGACCGGCAAGCGCTGTCGCTGCAAGCCCGAACTGAGCAAGACCTAAAGCGGCAAAAGCTGGAAGCATTGCACCGTGAAGGGGTGTTGGCCTGTATGCGGTCGATTCTGGAGCAGGGCTTTCGCTAGCAGCGGGTTGTTCTGTAGGTGCGAATTCATTCGCATAACCCCTCTTTAGCCGGAGCGTTTGAACTGTGCGAATGAATTCGCACCTACAGGTTTTTTCGTTACGATTTAAGTGTTTTCGCTGACAAAAACTGACCATTTATCGCGGAACTTGGTTGGCATGGCAGCGTCTTAACGTATGTATTTAGCACTCGTTGTCAGGGAGTGCTAAAATAGCTACAGATGGCAAGCGGTGCGCCAATAGCGCCGCCACGAAACTGGAGTAATCCCTTATGAGTCAACTAGTTGCCGTAAAAAATAATTTACCGGCACCGTCGAGCATTAATGCTTACGTTAATGCTGTGAACGCAATTCCTGTGCTTAAAGCGGAAGATGAGCAGGTGCTCGCCCGCCAGTGGCACGACCATGAAGACCGTGAAGCTGCCCAGCAGCTGGTTATGGGTAACCTGCGCTTTGTAGTGCACGTTGCGCGTGGCTATATGGGTTACGGCTTACCGCTGGCTGATTTAGTTCAGGAAGGCAATGTGGGCCTGATGAAAGCCGTTAAGCGCTTCGACCCGAATGTGGGCGTGCGATTAATTTCTTTTGCGGTGCACTGGATTCGTTCGGAAATGCATGAATTCATTTTGCGCAACTGGCGCATTGTGAAGGTTGCGACCACCAAAGCGCAGCGGAAGTTGTTCTTTAACCTGCGTTCGTCGAAAAAGCGTCTTGGCTGGTTGAATAGCGAAGAAGTAAATACCGTTGCGGAAAATCTGGGTGTGAAGCCTGAAACCGTAGTGGAAATGGAATCGCGGATGGCAGGGCAGGATGTGTCGTTTGTAATTGATGGCGCCGACGATGATGAACCGAATCATTCGCCTGCCAGCTGGTTACAAGCGGATGCTCAGGCTAGCGACCCAGCGCTGTTGTTGGAGAATCACGACGAGACTTACAACAGCAACAACGCGCTATTGTCGGCATTAACGGATCTGGACGAGCGCAGCCGGGATATTGTGCAGCAACGCTGGTTGGGTGAAAGCAAGTCGACCTTGCATGAGCTTGCTGCTCAATACGGTGTTTCAGCAGAGCGTATCCGCCAGATCGAAGTCGCAGCGATGAAAAAAATGAAGGGTGCCATTGCGGCATAGACCCCTCTGAACGCATTGCAAACAAAAAAGCACCGCAAGGTCACTGCTGTCCCACAGTTTAAAATAAACAACAAAGCCTGAACCTCGATTGTTAAAGTGAGAGTGCGACCAATCACTTGAAACAACCGGAGTTCAGGCTTTGTCACATCATAACACCGCGTTTAACCAACTTCTGAAACCAT
>CAJQNE010000098.1 GCA_905479545.1 uncultured Gammaproteobacteria bacterium
CTATTTTGAGTAGACCTGCTACGTCCGTTGCCATCGATTTAGCTCAATTGCTGCCAACCTATTTCAGGGCTACACACCGCGGAAAAAAACGCAATGCTCATAAAGGTCATTGCGGTTTTTCTTTTTCTTATGCGAGGGGATTACCCTACCAAGAGAGCTGTGGCGAGTTTTTGTCCGACTCAATTATCTTTATGGCATAAGCTTCAGAGTTTCCAGAATAGTAACTCTCCAAGTTCCCCACAAACTGTAGACACTCCGTATCGTTAGATTATTGATGAATATTAGGTGTCAGTATGTCCCGTCACAAAACCAAATCTCATACCGAAGAATTTCGACGTAATGCCGTAGCGCTGGCTGATACCGAGCAGCGATACTAAACGCTTCCCCAGCTTATCATGCAATAAAAAAGCCCCTGAACAATAAATGTGCAGGGGCTTTGTCCTTGGTGGGCCTTGTAGGACTTGAACCTACGACCGATCGATTATGAGTCGAGTGCTCTAACCAACTGAGCTAAAGGCCCACGTTTTTTCTAAAAGATTACGCTCCTACGTAACTTTTAGGCGCTCCGCGAAAACGTGGTTTTCGCTTTGCTTTCGCCGCTGACGCGGCGTTGCCACACCCATGTGCCAATTTCATTGGTCGGCAACTTTTGCCTAACGATAAGAAATAAGCTTTACGGAGTGTTGCTACAAACAAAAGACCGGCAAGGCCGGTCTTTTGTTTGTGTGCATTTTAGCGCCATTCGCTGCTGCAATGCACTGTTTAAACGGACTATTCGTCGAGGAAGCTACGCAGCTGCTCGCTGCGGCTTGGGTGGCGGAGTTTACGCAGGGCTTTTGCTTCTATTTGACGAATGCGCTCGCGCGTTACATCAAACTGTTTGCCGACTTCTTCGAGCGTGTGGTCGGTGTTCATATCGATACCGAAACGCATACGCAGAACTTTGGCTTCGCGTGGCGTTAGGCCGCCGAGTACGCTGCCGGTGGCTTCACGCAGGCCTTCGCCGGTGGCGAGATCCATCGGAAGTGCCATGGTGTCGTCTTTGATGAAATCGCCGAGTGAGCTATCTTCATCATCGCCAATCGGCGTTTCCATGGAGATAGGCTCTTTGGCGATTTTCAGTACTTTGCGAATCTTGTCTTCCGGCATCTGCATCCGCTCTGCCAATTCTTCCGGCGTCGCTTCGCGGCCCATTTCCTGCAGCATCTGGCGGCTGATGCGGTTCAGCTTGTTAATCGTCTCTATCATGTGCACCGGAATACGGATGGTGCGCGCCTGGTCAGCAATAGAGCGAGTAATCGCCTGGCGAATCCACCAGGTGGCGTACGTTGAGAACTTGTAACCACGACGATATTCGAACTTGTCGACCGCTTTCATCAGACCGATGTTGCCTTCCTGAATAAGATCGAGGAATTGCAGGCCGCGGTTGGTGTATTTCTTGGCGATCGAAATTACCAGTCGCAGGTTAGCCTCAACCATTTCTTTCTTAGCACGGCGGGCTTTCGCTTCGCCGATGCTCATGTGGCGGCTGATTTCTTTCAGCTCAGCAACCGTCATGCGGTTTTTCTGTTGCAGCATGCGCAGCTTGTTCTGTTGGCGACGAATTTCTTCGCGATGCGCTGATACAGTAGAGCTGTGCTTACGTTTTGCGCGAATCTGCTTTTCAAGCCATTCGCCGTCTGCTTCGTTACCGACAAAGCTAGCGATAAAGTCTTTCCGTGGCATGCCGCCGCGATCAACCACAACTTGCATAATCGCTCGCTCAGAACTACGAGCGCGATCAACCATCGCACGTAAGCCGTTGATTAGCAGAGCGGTAACCCGTGGTGACAGCTTGAACAGCATGAACTGCTCGCTCATGTGCGCGCGAGCAGCAATAACGGCTTTGTCGCGGGTATTTTTCTCTTCCAGCAATTCCCAAACTACGTCATAGCGCTTCTTCAGCTCGGCAAATTCTTCGGCTGCTTCGTCAGGATCAGGGCCGGTGTCGACCACTTCTTCTTCGTCATCATCGGACTTAGCCGCGCCGCCAGGAGGTGCCGGCTCATCACTTTCATTGGGATCAACAAAGCCACTGATCACATCAGAAAGCCGGGTCTCTTCTTTGATCGACCGCTGATAGTCTTCCAGCAAAGCCCGCACTGACGCAGGGTGTGCAGAGAGCGCCAGAACAATTTCTTTCAAGCCTTCTTCAATACGTTTGGCGATAACAATCTCGCCTTCACGGGTCAACAGCTCTACCGTGCCCATTTCACGCATGTACATGCGAACCGGGTCAGTGGTGCGGCCAAGCTCAGCGTCCACCGTTGCGTTCAGTACCTGAACCGCTTCCTCATCAGCATCTTCGTCGTCGTCGGATACATTGCTGTCGGAAAGCCCGGTGTTAGCTTCTTCTGGCGCATCTTCGTGCACCTGAATACCCATATCGTTAATGGTATTAACAATATCTTCAATTTGTTCGGGGTCAACGATGTCGCCGGGAAGGTGATCGTTAATTTCCGCGTAGGTTAGATAACCCTGATCTTTGCCCTTGGCAATGAGCAGTTTTAACTGCGACTGCTGCTTTTGTTTATCCGAACTCATACTCTGTCCTATCGTTAACCGGCGCGCCGCAACTTCAGGGGCGCGACCCGATATATTGTGTCGTGGTGTATTTCGCCAACGCTTCCGCAACAGGGTTGGCGACTACTAGATACATGATTTGGCTGTGTGGCACGGTTTTAGCATGTCTCGCGGCTCATTCGGCTGCCGAGTTGCTGATGCGACGCAGCCGATTATTATAGCAGAACACTGCTAACTTGATAGTGCAGCGCAATAAGCGTAGTGCCACCGGCTGCTATCACTATCGACCAATAACTAGCCTCCGCGTAATAAACGGTTCAGTTCCTGCTTATCTTCCACTGTTAACTGCCCGGAGTTACCCATCGCCAACAGCTGCTCTATTCGCGCATTGCGGCCCAGCCCCATTAACAACTTCCATTGCTCACCGAACTCCCTGGCCACTGATTCAACGCTGGCTAAATCCATATCGATTTTCAGCTGCTGAGACGACACCGTTAAGCGCGCTAGCCGGCTGATATGAGAAAAGTGGGGATGCTCACGCCATTGTTCAAGTAGTGCGCCGGTGGTTTTTACCGGATGCTGCTGCAGACCAGTGAGCAGTTCGTGCAACAGCGCCACGCCCTGCACATTCAGCGCCTGCAATTCGGCCATTTGCTCTGGTTCGACCACCTGTGCCATTTGCGGCACCTGCAAAATAAGGCTCAGTAGGCGGCGCAGCGGTGTCCGCTGCAATTCTTCGCCACCTTGGCGAATCGGCGCGCGCGATTGACGCTCCTGGCCGAAATCCGGCGGGCCTTCCTGTCGATTGCCTTGCTGCCAGCCCGTTTGCTGCGACGGCGCTTTCATTTGCCGACTGAGCTTTTCGACACTCAAGCCCGACCGTGTCGCTAACGACTCAAGCATCAATTCCCGCAGCGCCGGATTATTAACTTTTTCGAGCCAGGGCTTGGCCAAGTCCACCAGCCGCGCCTTGCCATCAATATTGCGTAAATCAACTTGCGACGCTAAGTCTTCGAGCAGCACTTCAGCCAACGGCGGTGCCGACTCAATCCGCCGTTCGAAGGCCTGCTTACCCTCCTGCTGCACCAACGTATCCGGGTCTTCACCGGTCGGCATAAACAGCAATCGCACCCGACGCTGGCCAATCAATTCCGGCAAAGCAATGCCCAGCGCCTTCCAACCGGCAGCGCGGCCTGCGCGGTCGCCGTCAAAACAAAACACCACGTCATCGGTAAACCGGAACAGCTGCTGTAAATGTTCCGGCGTGGTCGCAGTACCGAGCGTCGCCACAGCATAATTAATACCGTGCTGCGCCAGGGCGATCACGTCCATATAGCCCTCAACAACCAACACCCGCGCCAGCTCACGATTCGCTTCGCGCGCTTCGAACAGCCCGTACAGCTCGCGACCTTTGTGAAATACCGGCGTTTCCGGCGAGTTCAGATATTTAGGCTCGCCGTCGCCCATCACCCGACCGCCAAAGCCAATCACCCGGCCGCGGCGGTCTCTGATCGGGAACATCACCCGATCGCGGAACATGCCGTAATAGTTGCCTCGATCACCCTGCTTAGCGAGGCCCACTTCCTGCAGCTGTTTTGGCGGAAATTTATTTAATGCATCGACCAGCGTTTGCCAACCATCGGGCGCATAGCCCAAGCCGAAACGCTGCGCCGTTTCGCCGCTCAAGCCGCGCTGCTTGAGGTAGTCTTTGGTGGGTGCGTGATCACGAAGCTGACGCTGGAACCAAAGATTCGCTTCGGCGAGCGCGTCGTAAAGCGTCGGCTCAACCTTGGGTCTATCGGGCGCGCCCTCCTCGCGCGGCACTTCCATACCCAGCGATCCGGCTAGCTCCTCTACTGCTTCAGGGAAACTCAACCGCTCATATTCCATCACAAAGCCGAGCGCACTACCGTTAGCACCACAGCCAAAGCAATGATAAAACTGCTTATCGGAACTGACAGTAAAGGAAGGCGATTTTTCGTTGTGGAAGGGGCAGCAGGCAACGTATTCGCGGCCACGCTTTTTCAGCGGCACACGTCCATCTATCACTTCGACAATGTCGAGGCGGGTCATGAGTTCGTCAATAAATTGGCGTGGTATGAGTCCTGCCATGCTGCTGCGCTACTCCTACTGACTCGACGCTGTAGATTGGTTCAAGAGGCTGATGCGAAAACTAACTCCATACATAACCGTTCAGTCTGAGCCTCGTCGAAGGTCTATCACAAACACTTCGATACTTCGACATTGCTCAGTATCAGCGTGAACGGGTTTTCTCGAACTCTGATGCTCAGACAGAAATTTAAGTTCTTTTGCGACACCGTCAAAAGTGCCAGCGACTAAAAAGCCGCACCCCTAATAATTGGCTGCGGCCGTTATTTTAGCTCGCTTTTCCAGCTACTTACGGAAATATCCGTTAGCGGCCAAGGAATTAGCCCAACTTGGCTTTAACCATGCCGCTGGCTTTACCCATATCAGCCCGACCTCCGGCCTTGGCTTTAATCTGGCCGACGACTTTGCCCATGTCTTTCATGCCTTCCGCGCCGGTATCAGCAATCACCTGGTCAACCAAAGCTGCCAACTCGTCATCACCCATAGGTTCGGGCAAGTAACGCGCGATTACGCCAGCCTCGTAGTGCTCCGGGCCAGCAAGGTCGACGCGGCCTGCGGCTTCGTATTGAGTAATGGATTCTTTACGCTGCTTAAGCTGCTTTTCCAGAATGACCTGAGCGCGGGCGTCGTCAATTTCAATGCGCTCATCCACTTCAACCTGCTTAAAAGCGGCCGTTAGCAGACGAATAGCTTTAACCAGTTCTTTGTCGCCGGCTTTCATGGCGGTTTTCATGTCGGCGGTAATTTGTTCTTTAAGTGCCATGGTAATGAGTCCTTAAATGTTGGAAATTGCAGGTTCGAAATAATGGAGGTCTTAAACGAAAACGGGCCGCGTACCTATTGGTTCGCAGCCCGTTATAGCAGACGGTAAACCGTTGCTTAGTACATCCGTACCCGACGTGCATTCTCGCGAGACAATTTCTTCGCGTGACGCTTAACGGCAGCAGCGCGCTTGCGCTTACGCTCTTGGGTGGGCTTTTCGTAAAACTCACGACGACGGGTTTCGGTTACTACGCCCGCTTTCTCACAACCACGCTTAAAGCGTCGTAGTGCTACTTCAAAGGGCTCGTTTTCTTTTACTTTTACCTGAGGCATGTACAACCGTCCGGGGTATTCTATATTTTCAATGAGTTCGGCAGGTTTTCCAGGGTAGTTAGCACACAAGAAAACCCGACCGGCTAAATTCGGGCCGCGCATTGTAGGGAAGAGGCCGCGCGAACGCAATAAGGAAACCGCACTTTTTGCGCCAATTTCCGGATTCGATGCCAGAGCAACCGAAGTTCTACTGTATATTTCGCCGCCCACCCGCAACAACCAGCCAGCCATGCGCGTACTCGGCATAGAAACTTCCTGCGATGAAACCGGTGTCGCCATTGCCGATAGCGAACATGGGCTCATGGCCAATGCACTATTCAGCCAAGTGGCCGAGCACGCTGAGTACGGCGGTGTTGTACCGGAATTAGCCTCACGCGACCACGTTCGGAAACTGGTGCCGCTACTGAAAGAAGCACTAGCCGAGGCACGCAGCAAGCCCGAAGATATTGATGCAATTGCCTACACCGCCGGCCCCGGCTTGATGGGCGCACTGCTAGTCGGTGCATCGTTTGCCCGCAGTCTGGCTTATGGCTGGGGCTGCAATGCGCTGCCCGTGCACCATCTGGAAGGGCATTTGCTGGTGCCATTGCTCGATTCCAGCGACATTCAGTTCCCATTTACCGCCCTGCTCGTCTCTGGCGGTCACACCCAGTTGTTTGCAGTTAACGGCCTAGGCGATTACACCTTGCTCGGCGAGTCGCTCGACGACGCCGCCGGTGAAGCCTTTGATAAAACCGCAAAACTACTTGGACTGGCTTATCCCGGCGGCCCGGTTCTGGCCAAGCTGGCCGACAGCGGCAGACCCGGCGCCTACAAGTTTCCGCGACCGATGACCGACCGCCCCGGGCTGGATTTCAGCTTCAGCGGCTTAAAAACCCACGCCCGCACTACGATTCAGCAGGCAGGCCTAACAGAGCAACAGCCCGGCAATGAGCAGGCCCGAGCCGACATCGCCCACGCCTTTCAGGCAGCCGTAGTGGATACGCTGCAAATTAAATGCAAACGCGCCATGCAGCAAACCGGCCATAAGCAGTTGGTCGTGGCCGGCGGCGTCGGCGCAAACCGGCAGCTACGTGAGCAATTTCAAGAATGGGCAAACGGTGTGGGTTTAGAGGTCGCTTACCCGCGTATTGATCTATGCACTGATAACGGCGCGATGATTGCCTACGCCGGGTTGCGACGACTGGACGCGGGGCTTGCCGAGCCTACCGACCTGGGTATTCAGGCCAGGGCGCGCTGGCCATTAGCCAATAGCTCCTCGAACTGATGCTATCGTTGGAAAACCAATAGGCAGCCACACCATCTCGCGACGACCGCCCCAGCCGGATAGGCTGTCGCGTATAGTCGCAGGCAATTCAACCCGCCCACCCGGCATAGCTATGAGCGACTGCGTTTTTATTCATAACCTGGAGGTCCACACCATAATCGGCGTGTACGACTGGGAGCGCACCGCGCCACGACCGCTGCTACTGAATCTTGAGTTTGAGCTAGACTTACGCCCGGCGGCCGCCAGCGATGACGTTAGCAACACTATCGACTACGCCG
>CAJQNE010000099.1 GCA_905479545.1 uncultured Gammaproteobacteria bacterium
ACCACGGATGAAAAAGGAACCGCCACAATAGACCAGTACCGGTAGCGACAATAATGCCTGCGACCAGCCAAATACCCCTTCTCCTAGCCATTCGCGGAAATGCACACCGGGCACCATGTCGCCCATGGCTAATACCAGCACAGCCAACGACAACGGCACTGATATCCAGAAACGCCGCTGCATATTTTGCAGCTCACCATCTTCACTATCGTCTAACGATACCTCCATCGGCTCTAGCGCCATGCCACATTTTGGGCAATCACCGGGGCCGACTTGCACCACTTCAGGGTGCATGGGACAGGTGTATTTCGCACCCTTTGCCCCCTTAGCTGTTACTACAGCTGCGGCGGCAGTATGGCCATGATGGTGTGATCTATGGTCTTTATCAGCGCTGCCTTCATCAGGCTCGCTGGCATCAGGACTATCACCGCCACAGCAGCTTTTAGAAGCTGCCGGTTTGGGAGCACAGCAAGAACTGCCGTCCTTAGCCTCATCGCTGTCCGACTTATTCAGGTAGCTTTCAGGGTTCGTGATGAATTTATCGCGGCAGCTTACGCTGCAAAACACATAGCGCTCTTCAAGGTGCGTATGTGATGGTGGTGATGGTTTTGTTACTGTCATACCGCACACAGGATCAATCGCTACAGGGTTTTCGGCGCGAGCCGCATGTTTATCATTGTTCATGCATAAATTCCTAGCCGCCGTGCGGCTCACTCAACGAATACTGGCAGCTTAAGACCTGTAGTAAAGTACAGGGTCAACCCCGCTATTTAGTAAAGGCCGGGTGGTGCGGGATCTAACTACTGAGTTAGCGAGAGTCGGCACCTCCTTCAGGTTCATGGCTAGGCAAAGACCTCTGAGGAGCTGGCATCAAAAAATGCCACAGTGACTATAGTGTTGTGGCTGTGAATACGGGATCCAGCGGCTTTACTAAGTGTTAAGCGCTTTGCCCCTTTTGTGGAGGGTAGTGGCTCTGGCTGTTACAGCCCTACTGTAGGAAACTGAAAGTCGAGGTTGCTAGCCAACTTCGACGGCTCAAAGCAACACAACCCAAACTTTTTATTGTAACTTGTTATAGATGGTCGCGAGCAACCAAGCGGATATGCCGGCAACTGCGAACCATGCTATTAAACCGATACATACTCCATATAAAGTCAAGTTCCACCCCATGCCGTTGAATTGCATGTGCATCATATCGCCGGTTACAGAAAGCATCATGGCGGGCGCGACCATGACTATGACGCTGCAAATAAGCCACAATATTGAGGCCGTTAAGCCGCTGGCAATTCCAAATTTTGTTGAATTTATATTCATTAGTATCTCCACTGTCTAAAAAATTTTACGTTTAATTACCGCTTCACTACATGTCTTGAGATCGGTTTGCCGAATGAACCATGAGTTTTATTTCATGCTCCTCCAGCGAACAAAGAGAAGACAACAGCTCTTTAGCAGAAGGGATTTCTGCATGCGACAAGAGATAACGATATAGATCAATTATCTGTTGGTGCTGATCAACGACCACCTCGATAATCTGCTCAACGTTGAGGTCTGCGAAGGGCGCGTCGCAATGAACATTTTGGACAATAGGCTGCTTGTCGACATATTGATAAAACCAAGTGTTCAGAGCATCTGCATCACCCGAAGCCTCAAAGCCAGCAATCACTTTCGCTAGGGTTTTTTCGTGACCGGATAGATACTTGAGAATCATTTGAGCCCGCTGGTCGGCATTCTCATCAGCACAATCAGACAAGCATTGGCTGAGATGTTGGTGAAACTCCTTAGTCGAATGCAGAACATCTTTCAAGTTTTGGACTTGCATAATTATACCCTTTTACTTGTTTTCTGTGAGATTTACACCTCAAGCAAAGCAGCGTATACGGTAAGCGAAACCTGCCGTTTTCCGGCAATCACCCACAGTGGTTAGCATAAGCTTGTCGGCAGTAAGTACGTTGATATAGATCAACTAAATTGGGGAAACCCCCATAATCTAAACATTCGTGTCAATTATTTTGGATCAAGATAGTTACCATCCTTCCCGTCAGAATATTCGTGCAGACGCAGAAAAAACTTTTCAGCGATGAATACAACAGCAACCCCACCAACACCCCAGGCAATGACCACCGGGTCGGTGAAGGCCTTGGCAAAAAGGAACGCTGCTAAAATAACTACGTCGAGCGTCATGGCAGTGATTAATACCCAGCCCCGAGCCCCTACATCGTCACGTAAATGCCGATACACCCCCCAGTGAATCATGAAGTCCATCACTAGATAAAAAATGGCGCCGAGTGAAGCAATGCGACTTAAATCAAAAAATACCGCTAGCACTCCTGCTGCCACTACCGTGTACACCAACGCATGTGTTTGCATATTGCCGGGTAGGCCGAAATGGCGGTGTGGTACGAGCTCCATTTTGCTCACCATCGTCAGCATTCTGGATACAGCAAAAATGCTGGCCAAAAGGCCCGATGCGGTCGCGATTATGGCCACGGCTACCGTAAACCAAACACCGTACTTGCCCATTGCGGGTTTAGCCGCTTCGGCCAACGCATAATCTTTCGCCTGAACAATCTCCTGTACTGACAGGTTCGACCCAACGGCCCAAGCAACCAATAGATAAACGACTAAGCAAATCGCCATTGAGATAATGATGGCGCGGCCGACATTCTTTTCGGGGTTTTCCAGCTCACCACCGCTATTGGTAATGGTTGTGAAGCCTTTGAACGCCAAAATACCCAGCGCTACGGCGGCAATAAATCCGCCAAACATCCCACCTGGCACCTTGCTTTCTCCGGCAGTCTGGCTGGCAGCCTCAAAGCTAAACCCAGTAAACCATAGGGTCACCAAGGCAAAAATCACGATGCCGCCTACTTTAAGAATGGCTGAAACTAGCGAAATACGGCTAATCAATTGGTTGCCAGCTACGTTGACTAAGAAAGCGGCAGCGATAAGGCTGACTGCCAATATCGGAACCCATTGACTGTTTTGGCCAATATCGAACAGTTGTAGTGTGTACGTCCCGAAGGTACGAGCCACTAAACTCTCATTGATAATCATTGAAAACAACATCAGCAACGCGCCCGCGCCGGTCATTAGGCTCCGGCCGTAAGCCTTCTTCAAAAACATCGCAATGCCACCCGCGGAGGGATAAGCATTCGACATCTTTATGTAGCTATAAGCACTAAAAGCACTCACTACTGCAGCGACGAGAAAAACTAGCGGAAATATTGGGCCCGCCAATTCAGCAACCTGACCGGTAAGGGCAAAAATACCTGCCCCAATCATTACTCCGGTACCCATAGCAACAGCACCCCGAAGTTTCAGGCTGCCGGATTCATATTGATGTTGATGGTTCATTCCTAATCCTTGTATGTCGCTTAACTGCGATGCTGGTTGTTTTTCTGCCCGGCTACCCGTAGCCACAGCGTATTCCTAGCAATAGAAGCCGGGCTCAAATCTATTGCCGCCGCCACTAACACGCTAAATGTTCCTTGTCATTCTGATCCACTGCTATTTGTGACGCTTTCATCAATCAAATCGGTGCTATCCCAGTGTTCAATCAAATGGCAAATACTCTGTCCAGAGGGTGAACGATCAGGCAATCGACTCCAGCTTTCTGACGCACTTTCCATCCGACTCAGAAGCATTTGAGCATTCCTCATCTCTTCTCGAATGGCCACTAGCCGTTGATCAATCAACTGCCTAACCAATGGGCAAGCTGTATCACCAGATGAAGCCATATCTAAAATTTCGCGTATGTCTTTTAAGCTAAACCCCAGCCTTTTCGCCGAGAGCAAGAAGCGCAAACGCCTTTCAT
>CAJQNE010000100.1 GCA_905479545.1 uncultured Gammaproteobacteria bacterium
ACTGGCCGCCCACGCCGCCGATCTGGCCAAGGGGCACCCGGGTGCGCAGATTCGCGACAACGCGCTGTCAAAAGCACGCTTCGAGTTCCGCTGGGCCGACCAGTTCAACCTCGGCCTCGACCCCGACAAGGCGCGCGAATTCCACGACGAAACCCTGCCCAAGGAATCAGCCAAGGTCGCCCACTTCTGCTCCATGTGTGGCCCGCAGTTCTGCTCAATGAAAATTTCGCAGGAAGTTCGGGATTTTGCAGCGAGTAAAGAGCGGGCTGCGATTGAAAGTGTTGTTAGTGATGCAACCTTAGATGTCGCTGAAGCTGAGGCGGGTATGAAGGATAAGGCTGAGGAGTTTAAGCGGACGGGGAGTCAGCTTTATAGTGAGGTTTGAGTGCTCAATGTTAGTGTCATCGTTCGCTATTAAGGGAGCGCTTTGAAAATCCGTCTTGCAGGTGCTACTAACCAGAAGCTTAGAATGGCTATTAGTATGGCAATTCCAGAATCGAAGCATTCTGAAATAAAAACACTCGATGGGGGCACTTTTTGAGAAAAGTACCCCCAAGTAGTTAGTGACCCTGATAACTCGGTTAAGTGTGGGGCGCCGCTGCCGCTTACCTAATGTAGTCATTACATCACAACATCGGTTTCGCCCTATGTTGGGCGAGTGTCCTTTTTGAAGGATCAAAAAGGCACCAAAAAATCCCAACCGGCTGTATCGCCCTGCGGGTTCCCTCACTGCTCAGATTTTTGAGGGTTCGCATACAGGGCTTCCTGCCCTGAATGCGAATGCCGCACGTCCGTGTGCGTCACCCATTCGGGGCCTAATCTCAAAAATCTTCCGCGGCTCGGCGAATCCAGACGGCGCTTTTTTACGGGCTCGTCGCTGCGCAACATCGCCTCTAGGTTTGGGTGCCATCTGTAGGTGCGAATTCATTCGCACTAGTGGGGCTGCTGGCAATGCTAATGAATTCGCACCTACAGGTAACTCAGATACCCTCACACAACGCGATGTTGCGCAGCGACGAGCCGTCCGAAACACCCCATATGTGCCACCGAGCAGCGGAAGATTTTCGGATTAGGCCCCGAAGGGGTGGAGGGCATGGAGGCCCGACATTTATCGCCGGGGCAGGGCGCCCCGTCGAGAAACCCCGATAATCTGAGCAGCACTGGGGTGTAGCGTGATCGCGTAGCAAAAAAATGAAGTCGCCCAACAAGAGCGAAAGCCATGCTGTGATGTAAAACAACGTTAGGCGAGCGCCAGCGAGAGCTAAAACACCTGGCCGTCGGAGCTGGTGCTGGCTAACGGCCAACCCTAACCAGCAAAATTATCCCTCAAATAACGATCTGAATAATCCACCTTAATCTCAATCCAGATCGGCAAATGATCCGACATCTCAAACGTACACCAACTCGCATAAGAACGAGCCCAATTTGAAAAAGCTTTCCCGCGTTGCTCTATGGCCACGGATTCATAATGATCCAAATCAGCATCCCGAAAAACCGCACTACGCCAATCAAACGTGCCATGGCGGAGCAAGTCTGTGTTCACGCCTTCTGACGTGAAGGCCATCTGGTCATAATGTTTAGCCACTTTTGCGGTGTTGGTCTTACCGAATAACGGCGTGGTCATGCCATTTTTTGTCAGTGCCAACATAGTGTTACTTTCTGGCGTATCAATATTCATATCGCCCAAAAAAACATAAACCTCGTCTTCCTGCTTAGAGCGTTTAACTAACGTTTTGGCGATAGCAGATATCTCGAGCTGCCGCAGTTCATCGGCACCGAAGGTGATGTGGGCGCTACACAGCGTGAAGCGAAACCAGTGGGCCTGGAAGGAGGCAAAGTAGGGTGTGCGGGCGATGCTCTGCTTCGGAATCACCAACTCACCGATAAGGTTGCGAAAGCGAACTTTGTCCTTGTTGTAGAGGTAGGCCATCCGTTCTGTATTACCCGCTGCACCGCCGGTAACATCGGAGACGAAGTAATCCCAGCTCGGACCGAGCAGCTTCACTAAACGGCGGAGCGGTCCCAGGTCGGCTTTCACTTCCTGCACCGCACAAATATCGAATTTGTCGATAATCTCAGCGATGTAGTGATAGCTTTCATCGAGCCGGTAGCGACCACCATCAAACGCACGAATGTTCCAGGAACCGATAATCAGTGAGCCTGACCGGCGGTTGTCAGTAATTTGTGCGGCCAGGTCGGCACGCAACGCCAGTAGTCGTGTTGCTATCCAGCGTTGTTTTTCCCCGGGATAATCCTTTAACGGGTGGTAGAAAGCCATAACAGTGCAGCCCCGGCATCTAACGATGCCTTACTTTTAGTGAGGCGTTTAAGGCTACTCTTTTCTGGTTCCTTAGTCTGCTCAGAATGCCTTGTGACTAAGTTGCTTAAGTGTTTTGGCGGCGTGGGATGCTAAGCGAGCTGTTATTGATACCAGGACCTTAGCTGGTGAAATCACTTTGTGGTGAAAGCCCTGCTTGTTTAGTCTTCACCCATCCAGCGAACCTTGTAAGACCGCCCTTTGATTTTATCTTGCGCCAACTTCCGTAACGCGGGTTTGATTGAGTGTCTGGCGACTGCTACGAGCGAGCGGGTTGCAGCGATCTGAATTTTTCCGACGTCACTACCCTCAATACCGCCTTCGCCGGTTAGTGCGCCGAGAATGTCGCCTTTACGAAGCTTTTGCTTTTTGCCACCGTTAATTTCAATGGTGAACATGGAGGGGTGCGGCGGCGGGTTCTTAAGGGCATCGCGGTCTGGTAGAGGCTCGCTACAGCCGTCAGGGTCAAGAGGCTGGCCTTCACTGTTTTGTAGTCTTGCCAATTTAGACTGCTCTTTGTCGGTAAATAGCGTGCAGGCCACGCCACGTGCACCGGCGCGGCCGGTGCGGCCAATACGGTGAGTGTGTACTTCGGCTTCGTTCGCTAATTGGTAGTTCAGTACCATGTCCAGTTCTTCGATATCTAAGCCCCTGGCCGCAACGTCGGTGGCCACCAGTACAGCAAGGCTTTGGTTGGCGAACAGGGCTAGTCGTTGGTCGCGTTCACGTTGGTCTAACTCGCCGTGCAGCGCAACGGCGCTAAACCCTTCGGCATTCAGCGCTTTGGCTATTTCCATGGTCTCGCGCCGGGTATTGCAAAACAGCACGGTAGAAGCAGGCTGGTGGTGGCGCATTAATAATTGGCAAGCCGCTAGCCGCGATTCATTGTTTTTTACGCGGTAGAAGTGTTCGGTAATAGTGCTTTCGGTCTGCTCTGCAGCGATTTGTACCAGTACCGGGTCGATCGTTAGCCGGGCTGCGATGCTTTTAATTTCAGGCGGGAACGTGGCGCTGAACAGCATGGTTTGGCGGTGTTCGGCCACGTAGCTGGCAATCGCATCAATCGCGTCTTCGAAGCCCATGTCGAGCATACGATCAGCCTCATCAAGCACCAGCGTGCGAACCGTCTCGAGTTCCAAGGTTTCTTTGGTGATGTGGTCCATCACGCGGCCCGGTGTGCCAACAACAATATGCATGCCGCGGGCCAGCGAGTCGGCTTGCGGGCGTAGCTTGGTGCCGCCGGTGAGCGTAATTATTTTGGTGTTCGGTAAGCCACGTGCCAGTCGGCGAATTTCTTCTGCTACTTGATCAGCCAATTCGCGTGTCGGGCAGAGCACGAGAGTCTGTACATTCAGATCTTCGGTATCGAGCGAGTGCAGCAGACCTAAACCAAAGGCAGCGGTTTTTCCCGAGCCTGTTTGGCCCTGACCGATTACATCCTGACCCATCAGAATCGCCGGTAGGCTTTCGGCCTGAATGGGCGTCATGGTTTCGTAACCAAGCGAAGAAAGGTTATTGAGTAGTTCGCTGCGTAATGGCAGTACAGAAAAGGGTTGCTCGTTCACAATCTTGGCCTAGTGGTCGGTTACAGGCGCGCATCATGGCGGTTTGAAGGTGGTGAGGGCAAGCTGGTTAGTTTGCTTTGGTAAGGAGCATTTAGTGAAAACGAAAAACGGCGAGCTAAAGCCCGCCGTTTTAGGTCAATCGGTTGAGCGCTAAGCGGCTGCCTTTTCCGCTGTCGGCGCTTCAGAG
>CAJQNE010000101.1 GCA_905479545.1 uncultured Gammaproteobacteria bacterium
AGTGGTGTGCAATACACCTTTAGGTTTACCTGTAGAGCCTGACGTGTAGAGAATAAATAGCGGGTCTTCGGCGTCCATTGGCTCGGGATCGCAGTCGTCGCTGGCGGCATCGGTTATCTCGTGATACCAGCAGTCGCGGCCTTCTACCCAAGCAATGTTGCCGCCAGTACGTTTGTAAGTTACGACGGTATGGACGCAGTCCACGCCCTCCAAAGCAGCGTCGGTATTGGCTTTTAAAGGAATGGTTTTACCGGCCCGTAAACCCTCGTCAGCGGTAATCACTACACCGCAATCGGCATCCTCTACCCGGCTGCGTAGTGCTTCCGGCGAGAAGCCTCCGAATACAATAGTGTGCACCGCGCCAATGCGGGTACAGGCCAGCATGGCGACGGCGGCCTCGGCGACCATCGGCATGTATATGCAGACCCGGTCGCCTTTTTTAACGCCACGCGCTTTCAGTGCATTGGCAAAGCGGCACACCATGCCATGCAGTTCGCGGTAGCTTATTTTGCGATCGTTGCTCGGGTCATCACCTTCCCAGATTATTGCGGTTTGGTCGCCGCGTTGGTCCAGGTGGCGATCGAGGCAGTTGAAGCTGACATTCAGCTTGCCGCCTTCAAACCAGCGGATATGGGCCTTTTTATAGTCATAGTCCAGCGTGGTATGCCACGGTTCGAACCAGTCGAGAAATTCATTGGCTTGGTGAGCCCAGAAGTCAGCGGGGTTGTTTACCGATTCGGCGTACCATTCCTCGTAGCGGCTCTGGTCTATCCATGCACGTTCGGCGGCGGCGGTGGGTACGGGATACAGCTTGGCTTCGGTCACAGTCGGGCTCCTCGTTACTGAATATAATTTTGTGCTTCAACTATAAGGAGCGTCGGAGGTTAGCTGCAAGGGCTGCGGCCTAAAGTATTTTGTTGTTGCACTATTTGTTGTCATAAATTGGTCATATCTCTTTGTTTTAATTAAGCTCACCCTATGAAAAAGAAGAACAAAATGCAGCGTTCACGCATTCTTGTAGTCGACGACGAAGCGCCAATCCGGCAGATGATCCGGTTTGCGCTGGAGCGCGCCGATTTTGATGTAACGGAAGCCGGTAATTCCAGCGAAGCTCGCGTGGTAGTGGCGGACGAAACGCCCGATTTGATGGTGCTCGACTGGATGATGCCCGGCCAAAGCGGTATTGAGTTGGCCCGCAGCCTGCGCAAAGATCGCGACACCTCCGACCTGCCGATTATTATGCTTACTGCACGTACCGAAGAGGACGACCGGATTAACGGCCTTGAAGTAGGCGCAGACGATTACGTCACCAAGCCGTTTTCGCCACGCGAGCTGGTGGCTCGTATTCAGGCGGTGTTGCGTCGTGCGCAACCGGAAAACGATGGTGAAGAAGTCGCTGCAGAAGGCCTGATAATGGATTTAGCTGGCCACCGGGTAACAGCCGACGGCAACAGCGTGACACTCGGCCCTACTGAATTTCGTTTACTTAGCTTCTTTATGAACAACCCCGAGCGCGTGTACAGTCGCTCGCAGCTGCTGGATAACGTTTGGGGTCGTAATGTTTATGTGGAAGAACGCACGGTGGATGTCCACATTCGCCGCCTGCGCAAAGTGCTGGAAGAGCACGGCTACGAGCGTTTCGTGCAGACCGTGCGCGGCGCCGGTTACCGCTTTTCAACCAAGGCTTAGTCGCTCATGGCTAAGCGGCCATCAATGAATACCGTATTAGTGCGCTTCGGCTTGCGAACCGCGCTGGCTATTCTGGTGGGCGCGGTATTTGGTCTGGCCATTGGCGAGTTGTGGGCGGGCGTAGCACTGGCGCTATTTCTCTATGGCTCATGGCATAGCTACTACCTTTACCGCTTAACCCGCTGGTTACAAGATGATGTAGCGCATGAGGTACCGCGCGGTGTTGGGTTGTGGGGCGATGTGTTTTACCAGTTTGGCCGGATGCGGCGTATCAACGCTGAGCGCCGCCGTCACCTTAAAGATGCGTTGCTGCAATACCGTCGCTCAATTGATGCGCTGCCCGATTCGGCCATTGTGCTGGACCAGTATGCGCGCATCCGGTTCGCTAACGAGGCGGCCGAGCGAATGTTGGGCGTTAGCCGTAGCGATGCCGGTCAGTACCTGCCGAACCTGATTCGCCACCCGGATTTTGGCAGCTATCTGCAAGCCGGCAAGTTTGAGAAGCCGCTGAGCCTGCCATCGTCCAATGTTGGCAGTACTCATCTTAGCGTCAGTGTTACTGAATACGGCGAAGGACAGCAGTTGGTGTTGGTCCGTGATGTATCAGCCAGTACTCAGCTGGAGCAGTCGAGGCGGGAATTTGTCGCTAACGCATCGCACGAAGTACGCACGCCGCTCACCGTAATTATTGGTTATCTGGAAACCATGGCGGGTGATGACGATGCCGCGATGGAACCTTGGCAGGGGCCGATTCAGCATATGCGTGAGCAAGCAGCACGCATGGAAAGCATTCTGAAGGATTTATTAATGCTGGCCAGGTTGGATAGCCCCTGGGGCTTGCAGAACACCAACCAGCCGGTGGATATCAGTGAGTTGATCGACATTGCTGTCGCTGACGCCCGGCAGCTGAGTAGTGAGCATACGATCACTCTGGCTATCGATGATCAGCTGCAGTTACGTGGCAACTCCGATGAGTTGCAAAGCGTCGTGACAAACCTGGTCACTAATGCAATCCGGCATACCCCGCCCGGCACTGCGGTGGCTATTTCCTGGAAGCGGGTTGGCCTTGGCGCGGTGTTAAGCGTGGCGGATACCGGTCCGGGAATTCCGGCTGAGCATCTGCCGCGTCTGGCCGAACGATTTTATCGAGTTGATACCAGCCGCAGCCGCCATAGCGGCGGCACGGGGCTAGGGCTTGCTATCGTTTCACGGCTATTGGAACGGCATGATTCGCGGTTGGATATTGATAGCGAGCTAGGCCGCGGCACGCAGTTTGAGTGTCGTTTCCCACGCGGCCGGCTTGTGCCGTCCGCTGCCGACGATAAGAGCGCTGAAGCGCTTACTCATGATGCCGTCAAGGATGAGGTTAGTCCGTATCGGAACTAATTAAGTGGAAGCGACGATGCTAAATTGGCTTATATCAACAGTGTTCAGAAAAAAGTTCCCATTGTAATAAATCTGTCATAAAGCCGTCATGTTGGTGCAACAACAACTGCCTAAAGTGCCGCCCCAACATGAGGCACCCGTAATTTACTAACGCTGTGGCCACTATAGCCACCGTAAATATTCTGGCTCGTAAGAGCTTGTTTTAATTGGGAGAACAACTAAGTGAAAACTTTGAATAACCTCGCTATTGCCGCTGCTTGTAGCGCCATGGTCTTTACCCTTCCTGCTACTGCTGCAGATAAGTTCAGCGTTAAAGTGGGCGGTCGTGTGCAGTTTGATGCAGCACTGGTCGACAGTGAAGATGACCTGCTGGAAAACTTCAGCGGCTCAGAATTCCGCCGCGTTCGCCTATTTGCATCGGGTGCGGGTTTTGATCGCCTGGAGTACAAAGTCCAGATTGACTTTGACCAGGGCGGCGACATCGGTTTTCAGGATGTGTACCTGCGCTTGAAAGCAGCCGGCGGTAAATTCTGGTTGGGTAACTTTAACCAGCCATTCGGCATGGAAGAGCTGACCAGCTCTAAGTACACCGACTTTATGGAACGTTCAATGGCCTCACAGGCTATCGACCTGGGTAGAGTCCGTTCTTTTGGTTACTCAACCAACAGCGACTCTGTTTGGTTCATGGCGTCAGTTTTCTCACAGCAAAACGACGAAGGTGACGGAGATCAGCATGAAGGTGTTGGCACCGCGGCTCGCGTGGTTTATAGCCCTGTTCACACGGACAGCAATGTTATTCACCTGGGCGCAGCCGTTGCTCAGCGGGAAGAAGGCGACTTCGGTGGTGTTCGTTACCGCACCAACTACCACTTGATGGACAACCGCATCGACGCTCGTAACGGTCGGCTGCTGGGTGACTTCACTTTCGAAGAGGGGCCGACTCAATACGCGCTTGAATTTGCCGGTGCATGGGGTCCTGTTACTGCGAAAGCCGAGTATCTGGGTTTGACCGCTGATACTGACGGCGGCGAAAGCTATGAAGTAGATGGCGCTTACCTGAACTTGCTTTACACGCTTGGCTTTAATCCAGCCAAAGCGTACAGCGTAAGCAAGGGCGGCGTTTTTGATCGTATAAAAGCGAAAAATGTGTGGCAGTTTGGTGCACGGTACGACTTCCTGAACACCGAGTTGGGTGCCAATGAAGTTGAGTCTGAAAGCATTACTTTAGGCACTACTTACATCCTGAACCCCTACACACGATTTAAGGGTGAAGTAGTTTTTGCTGAGTCGGAGCTTAATGGCAGCGATATCCAGGAAGACACGGTTCTGCAGTTCCGCACCCAGATCGATTTCTAAATCACGTTTAACGATTTAATGAGATCAAAAAATCCCGGTTGGCCGAATGGTTAGCCGGGATTTTTTATGCCCGCTTATCGGTTGCTTGCGATGTAATGCAACTGTAACGAAGTTTCGCTAACTGTATGTTATATTAGGAATAACCAATGGTATCCGACGACTTTCGATTTCAGGTTCTACCCATGTCCGTAACTCAGTTAGGCAAGCACATTTCCAGCGAATTCCAGGAAGAACTGGAGGATGTTCGTAGCCGCGTTTTAGCCATGGGCGGGTTGGTTGAGCAGCAGGTTAAGGATGCTCTGGAATCGCTGACTACTGCAAATGCCGAGTTAGCCGATCAGGTGATTCTCAACGACATTCGTGTCAATAGCATGGAAGTCGCTATCGACGAAGAGTGCAGCCGTATTCTTGCCCTCCGGCAACCGGCGGCCGGCGATTTGCGGCTGGTAATTTCGATTATCAAAACGATCACTGATCTTGAACGCATCGGCGACGAAGCCGAGCGTATCGCCCGGATGGCGCGTAAGTTGTCATCGAGCGATCATCTGCCAAGCGGCGTTGCCGAAGTTGACCACTTGGGTGAGAAGGCCATTGATGAGCTGAATGCGGCACTCGATTGCTTTGCCCGCTTAGATGCTGATTCTGCATTAGAGGCCGCCCGAAAAGACATTAAGGTCGACCGCGAATATGAATCACTAATCCGTCAGTGCATAACGTTCATGATGGAAGATCCGCGCAGCGTTCGTCGCGTTTTGGACGTGATGTGGTGCGCCAAAGCCTTAGAGCGTGTTGGTGATCATGCCCAGAACATTTCTGAATACGTGATCTATCTGGTTAAGGGTAAAGACATCCGGCATATCAGCCTTGATGACGTTGCAGAGCAACTTAGCGGCGAATAGCGGCTGCGCTCGTCCTGTGGGCTAGCAGTAATACATGACGGCATCCTAATATGCCATTCGGCTTTGCGTAGCGCAGAATCACTGAGGGGCGGCTTTTTTTCGATTGGTTGCATCGTCAGGCGGGCACCGTTTGTCGTTGAAATTGAGCCGTTTAGCCCAAATTGGCCGTTTACGCCAGCGTTCTCGCCGTGCGTCATTCAATGGGATTACATTGCGGAAATCGCGCGGCTATACTGACCGACCGTCGTTATAAAGCGATGGGTCATTATTGGCCGTCGTTTGTCGTTGGCCAAGGTACGTATTTAGTGGCCCGATAGATGTCCCCCGACATCGGGTTACTACCCAGAATTTCCGGAGTTCAGCCTATGCTCAGTATGGTTACTATGCGAATGCATAAACTGTTCTGTGCGGCGACGATCGTTATTGTTGCGCCAGCATGTTTGGCGACGGTAAAAGCGCCCGCAGTGAATGCCCAGTCAGTTACCGTAGTGTCGACAATGTCCGTGGGTATTCAAGCCCTCGCTGAGCAGTTAGAAACTGAGTTTACTGATGATGCCAAGGCCTCTGCCTTAGTTGAGTTTTATCGCAACCGTAATTTTCAGCCGCTGTGGACTGCCGAGTCCGGCCTGGCCCCGCGTGGCCGAAAGCTGATGATTATGTTGATGTCAGCCGGTGAGCTTGGTATCCGGCAACCGCAGTTCCAACAGCTTATGGCGGATATACAGCTGAACCGGGTGAGCATGGCGGCAGCTGAGCTGGAGTTGAGTTGGCGGCTATTGTCATTGGGTCAATTGCTGACCGCAGGACTGTTACGAGAGGCTTCAGCTGACCCAAGAGCAGCCGATGACGGTAAGTTCCGTAACCAAATGCTGCTGGCCGAAATTTCGGCTTTCGATGATCCTGAGCAGCTGCTGCATAGCTGGGAACCACGGCATCCGGATTATTATGGTTTGAAGCAGGCGCTCAAACAGTATCGTCAATATGCCGAGAAGCCATGGGCACCGGTGTATTCGAGTCGGAAGTTGATTCGCTCGGGCTACAGCGGTGCTGAGATCCCGAAACTACGCGAACGTCTGCGCGCTGAGGGCTACCTGGTCAACGACTCGACCAGCACGAAATATGACCAGGACCTGCTTGATCAGGTGCAGGAGTTCCAGCGTCGTAATGGTTTAACGAGTAAAGGTGTTATCGGCAAAGCTACGTTGGCAGCACTAAACGTTTCAGCACAAAGCCGTTTGCAGCAAATACAAAATAGCCTGTCGCGATTATTTGCACTGCCGAGCAATCTCGGTGAGCAGTACGTATGGGTCAATATTCCTGCTTATCAGATGGCGCTTTATGAAGAGCATGAACCGGTGCTGGCGATGAAAGTAATCGTCGGTAAACGGAAGCATGCAACGCCTGAAATGGCGGATGTGATGGAGTTTGTTGAGCTCAACCCTTATTGGAACGTACCTACAAGCATTACTCGTGAGGAGTTGATTCCTAGCATCAGCAAAAACGCGGCTTGGTTGCAGCATAATGATATGGAAGTGCTGAATTGGCACAATGGGCGGGCCTACGGTGAGAAGGTTGATTGGAAGATCGCTGCGAACGAGCGAAATATTCCGTTCCGTTTACGGCAAAAACCGGGCCGGAAAAACCCGCTGGGACAAGTGAAGTTCCTGTTCCCGAATAAGCACGCGGTATACATGCACGACACGCCTGCGAAGCGTTTGTTTAGTCGAAATAAGCGGGCATTCAGCCACGGTTGTGTGCGGTTGGCCGAGCCTATGAAGTTGGCTGAGTACGTGTTGGCAAATAATTTTGACGGTAATATCAATATTCCCCGTTCGGTCCGCCGCGGGCGCAATGAGCGCTTCAAACTTGACCGGCCGATACCCGTGTATTTGAGCTATTCAACCGCCTGGGTAGACGATGAAAACCGGCTGCGCTTTAGCAATGATATTTACCGTAAAGGCGGTAAGCAGCTGCCACTGGCGACTGATCATTTCAACAGCCAACAACGCCAGTTGCAGAGTTTGCAGGTAGCGCTGCGGCAGCCGCAGAAGTGCAAGAGTTGTGTTGCGACAGCGGATCGTTAGTCCGTAAGCGATTGCCGGTGTGGCTGGCCGCATCGTTCTGACGACACGGCTGCGTGCTAGCATAGTGCGGTAGATAATAAGGCTACTGTCGCGTTAGCCTGTTAGCACCTTCATTACCTTTCCCCGGAAGCGCTCGCGCAAGTTTCATTGCGGCGCTCAGTCGCATTTATGAGCAAACTCAAAGTACTTACGTTTAGTTCGTTATATCCGAACATTGAGCAACCCGGTCATGGTCTGTTTATTGAGCAGCGGGTACGGCAGCTACTCGTCCGGTATGAGTTGGATTTGCGGGTAATGGCGCCGGTGCCTTGGTTTCCGTTAAAGAATCAGCGTTTTGGCCAGTACGGCGCATACGCCAGAATTCCGGCTAAAGAACAGCGGCACGGTGTGCCAATTCTGCATCCGCGTTACCCGGTGCTACCCAAGTTACAACTGGGTATGAATATTTCGCCGTTGCTTATGGCACGCGCGCTCAAACCTAAGCTGCAAAACCTCATCGATGAGGGCTTTGATTTTGATGTTATCGATTGTCACTATTATTACCCTGATGGTGTTGCTGCGGCATTGCTGGGTAAGTGGCTGAATAAGCCGGTAATTATCACCGCCCGTGGCAGCGATATTAGCTATATCCCCGAATATCCGGCGCCCCGTCGCTGGATTCAGTGGGCGGAAAAGCAGGCAGCTGCCAGCGTTACTGTCTGTGCAGCGCTCCGTGACCGCTTGATTGAGCTAGGCGCTGAGCCGGGCCGCTGCCATGTATTAGCAAACGGAGTCGATTTGCAGGTCTTTCAATGCCTGCCCGATGATCAGCGAACGTCGCTACGACGTGAGTTAGATCTAACGCGCCGCACGCTGTTGCAGGTCGGCAACTTGATTGAGCTGAAAGGCCAGCATATTTCGTTGGCGGCGTTAGTTGATTTACCGGATACCGATTTATTGATAGTCGGCAAGGGCGAGCGCCGCGAAGCGCTGGAGCGTTTGGCGGCTGAGTTAGGCGTGGCCGAACGGGTGCGCTTTATCGGTTCTATTCCGCATAGCGAAATGCAGAAGTATATGAACGCTGCAGATGCACTATTGCTGCCATCGAGCCGCGAAGGGTTAGCGAACGTTATGTTGGAATCGTTGGCCTGCGGCACACCGGTGGTGGCTACGGCGGTGTGGGGTGCGCCTGAGGTAATAACGGCAGCTGCGGCCGGAGTGTTAATTGCTGAGCGCAGCGGCCCGGCAT
>CAJQNE010000102.1 GCA_905479545.1 uncultured Gammaproteobacteria bacterium
CAGACAAAGAATAAACCTGCATTTTTGTAAAAACCGTTCATCCTGAGCTTGTCGAAGGACGGCTAGCAAACCCTTCGACAGGCTCAGGGCGAACGGATTTTTGGAATCTCCTAATACCCCTTACACCCTAGCCATCGTGAATCTATCCAACCAAGAACTCCTCCGCTACAGCCGACACACCATGCTGCCACAGTTCGGCATCAAGGCTCAGGAGAAGCTTAAAAACGCTCGCGTGCTGGTACTGGGTGCCGGCGGCCTTGGCTCGCCAGCGGCTCTATTTTTAGCCAGCGCCGGTGTCGGCACTATCGTGCTCGCTGATGGCGACACGGTGGAGCTGAGCAATTTGCAGCGGCAAGTGCTGCACGGCGAGTCAGACATAAGTCGCGCCAAGGTCGATTCAGCGGCGGATTCCTTGCGGGCCATTAATAGCGATATTCAGGTCGAAACGATTAATGCCCGACTGGACGGCGAGGCGCTCTCAACCGCAGCCGCTAGCGCTGATGTCGTAGTGGACTGCAGCGACAACTTCGCCACCCGCTTCGCCGTTAACGCCGCTTGCGTAGCCAGTCGCACACCACTGGTTTCAGCCGCCGCCATTCGTGGCGAAGGGCAAATTACCGTATTCGATAGCCGCGACGCTGCCAGCCCTTGTTACCGCTGCCTATACGCCGAGGCTGAAGCCGGCCAGGAAAACTGCTCAACCCAAGGCGTTCTCGCACCGCTGGTAGGTGTAATGGGCAGCTTGCAGGCGCTGGAAGCGGTAAAAATACTCAGCGGCAATGCGGCGGCAGTCGGCCGTCTGCTATTGTTCGACGCTTGGAACACCCAGTGGCGCGAAATCCGGCTCAGCCGTGATCCGGCTTGCCCGGTATGCGCGCCGCCCACCCCCTGATTTAGTGAATTTTAGAATGTCTTCAGTTAAAAGCAGCACGACCCAACAAAATCCGGTAGAAAAACTGCCCCGCTGGCTCGTGACTGAAATTATGCACGTCGCCCAGTGTTCGCCGGATAAAGAAGTCTGCGGTTTGCTGGGTGAGAAAGGCGGCGCGGCCGTAAGCCACTACAAAATAGAAAACGTCGCCGACACACCGGAAAATCGTTTTAAGCTGAGCGACGAAGAGCAAATTGCCGCCAGCAAAAAAATGCGTGAACGCAACGAAAGCTTGTTCGCCATTTACCACAGCCACCCTACCGCTCCGGCTACGCCGAGCGACCGCGATTACAGCGAAGTGGGCAACGAGGACGCGCTGTATTTAATCGTTAGCCTGAACACCAAAGGTGTGCTGGAAGTGGCTGGCTGGCGGGTCAACGGCAAAGGCTTTGATGAGGTTGAACTGGAAATGGTCGAGACGCCACGCCCATAAACGGCGTTATTTAGTGCGCTGATACCCACTGCGACAGTCGTATTTGCTTAGCCGTAGTTCTTCTCATGAGCGCTAAGCGTTTTCTCAACTTTCGCCAACGCTTTTAAGACCCGCTCCGTTAGCCCGTCACCTTGCTCAGCACAATGAGTGATGGTCGCCGCGTGAGCGGCACAAAGTTGTTCGCAGCCACTCATTCTCGCTGCAAACTCCTTAGCCCACTGCCGAAAATCCGCCGCTGCCCCGGGCCGCTGCTCCAGCGCCTTCGCTAAAGTTGGATGAAAGCTCAGCAGGTTCTTATTGCTCAGCAACCCCAACGGGCCGGGCAACTCGAGACACATTAGCGTGTCATCGACGTGCAGCGTATTCGACGACTTATGAAAAGCCAACACCGATGAAAAATGCACATTCTCGTTGGCGGAAATAAAATCGACGCCAGCCGGTACTGAAAACTCAAACTCGCCAGCAAACTGCGCCTGCAACTCTGCTGATTCGCTCAGCTCCGGCTGCCAGGGCAAGTTCGGAAAGCGCTCTACGTGACGGGCCGTGCCGTATATCGCGGCATTCGGATACTGTTCGTGCATGCCTTCAACATTCATGGTGTGAAACGGATGCAGATTAATAACTGCCTCAATGTCATCACCATTATTGGTTAAGGCATCGACTTCCCGCTTTTGCTTCGCATTCAAAACATAAGCATCCAACACCACAAACTTGCCATTCGGGCGACGTGCTATCGAGCAATGGGTGCCAATATTCACCACGCCGCCGAGTCTGAATATGCCACGGATATTCCAGAAGTCATCCGCTAATTGCACAAGCTCTTTACTCATCGCGACACTCGCTATTTAGATTTTTATGGGTGCGCTTAGGCTACCCTACCATGGACGGCGGAGCTGATTTATCGGGCATAAGTTCCGGGTTATAAAGCGACGACCACAAAACCTGAGTCATCGATTCCGCCAGCCATTCGAGCTCACTTGCTGGCCGGCCACGAGCATAAAAATAACAGCAACGCTCCAGCATAAACGGCAGTACCTTTACCACGTCGCCATTGCCAACCGGGTTGTGTTTATTGTCAGCAGTGATGCGGTCATAGCCAACCCGAATCTGGTCGACTAAACGGGTCATCATTTGTCGGGACAGCTCGGCAACTTCGGCATCATAAGCCGCCGTTTCAATTAGCGCTGCCATCAGCGCACCATGGCGTTCATATACGCTCATAAGATTCAGCACCGTTTGGCGAATATCGGCCCAAACTGCTTTCTCTGCATAGGGAATCCAACAGCTGGTGGCAACAATCAGTTCATTAGTCATTTGCTGGCTAATACGGCCAACCAAATCGCCTTTGTCGCGGAAGTACACATAGAAGGTAGAGCGTGAAATTCCCGCCGTGCGGGCAAGCTCATTGACGCTAATTTCAGTAAAGCTCTGCCCTCCGGCAACTAGTTCGTTGGTGGCGTTAACCAGCGACTGCTCTATGGCCTCGCGGCGTTTGGCGCTTTGCTGAGGGCTGTCTTTTCGGTTTCGTGTTACTGATGGCATGGCTGCACGCTACGACTAAAAACCGACAAATTCAAGCATTATGTCCGGACATGCTGTGTTTTTGGTTTATGTTGTAGCTGCGACTTTAGTTGCAGGTGGTCAGAATCATCGCGATGCGACTGAAGTCGCACGTATATTGAACAATCGAGCCTCTAAGGATATTAGCCCTGGCTACCGAAAACCAGCTCGCCCCGGCCAATTGAATCAGCAAGGCAATACGGTTACGATAAATCGGACACCATGTCCGACCAATACATTGACTACGTTGAGAGCACTTTGAAACCCATCCGAATTGGCTGCGCTTCCGCTTTTTGGGGCGATACCAGCACCGCTGCTAAACAACTTGTCGACGGCGGCGAGCTGGATTATCTGGTATTCGACTATCTGGCAGAAGTGACCATGTCGATCATGGCTGGCCAGCAGATGAAGAAGCCGGAAGCCGGTTATGCCCGCGACTTCATTTCGGTGATCGCGCCGCTGCTGCCACAGATTAAGGCGCAGGGCATAAAAGTGATTTCTAATGCCGGTGGCGTGAACTTACCGGCGGCACAACAAGCTATGCAGGCGGCAGCGGATGCCGCTGGCATTGACGTAAAAATTGGCATAGTCGAAGGCGACAACCTTAGCTCCCGACAGAAAGAATTCGCCGACCTAAAAGAAATGTATACCGGCGCTGACATGCCGAGCTGGCTGCTGAGTTTTAACGCTTACCTCGGCGCGTTCCCGATTGCTCAGGCGTTAGCAAACGAAGCTGACATTGTGATTACCGGCCGCTGTGTTGATAGCGCCGTTACGCTGGCACCAATGATTCACGAATTCGGCTGGCGACCGAACGATTACGACAAACTCTCAGCGGGTAGCCTCGCAGGCCACCTGATTGAGTGCGGCGCACAATGCACCGGCGGCAACTTCACCGATTGGCGTGAAGTGGCTGACGGCTACGACAATATGGGTTTTCCAATTGTGGTGGCTGAAGCGAACGGCGATTTTGTCGTAACCAAACCAACCGATACCGGCGGCGCTGTAACACCATTTACGGTTGGGGAGCAGTTGGTGTACGAAATTGGTGACCCCAGCAACTACTTGTTGCCAGACGTTACCGCGAACTTCTCGCAAGTATCGCTTAAACAAGTCGGCGACAACAAAGTGAAAGTAACCGGCGCCACCGGCAGCGCGCCGACCGATACTTATAAAGCCTCCGCCACCTATCCGGCAGGTCATCGTATGCAGGCCATATTGCTATTGGGTGGTGCGGAAGCCAAGCCCAAAGCGGAGGCGGTTGCCGAAGCCGTACTCTCAAAAGTCCGCCGCTTATTCACCGAGCAAGGCTTCGCCGATTTTGACGACGTGCAAATCGACGCATTGGGTGCCGAGGCGCTTTGGGGTGAAAACGCAGCTGCCAACGAAACCCGTGAAGTGGTGCTGAAGCTTTTTGTCCGTCATAGCGACCAGAAAGCCCTCGGCTTTTTTGGTAAAGAAATAGCTCAAGCTGCCACCGGCATGGCACCCGGTATCACCGGCTTTTTTGGCCGCCCATCAATTTCGCCGGTTATTGAATTATTTTCCTGCTTGGTGCCGAAAAATGCAGTACCGGTGACGGTAACGGTCGGCGACGAAAGTGAACCAAGCACTGTACACATCGCGGCTAGTTTTACGGGTAATCCGCAACCCGATTCCGATGCAATCGCCAGCGACGGTGAACACTCGGTACCGCTGATAAAACTGGCGGTATGTCGCAGTGGTGATAAAGGTGATTCGGCCAATATTGGCGTTATAGCCCGCAAACCAGAGTACCTGCCGTATATACGCGCCGCGGTTACCCCGGAAACAGTCGCAGAGCGTTTTAAGCATTTACTCAGCGATGCCGCCGAAGTTCATCGCTTTGAAATGCCCGGTATTAACGGCCTGAATTTTCTGCTCAGCAATGCCCTTGGTGGCGGTGGAATGGCGTCGTTAAGAGCCGACCCGCAGGGCAAATGTTATGGGCAGATTTTGCTCGATATGCCGGTGAGCGTGCCGGATGGGCTACTGGGGTGATTTTGGTATGCCAGCAAGCAAAAGCCTCCTCGTCCTCACCCCAGCCTTGTCCCAATGTAGGTGCGAATTCATTCGCACAAATCATGCGCTCCCGCTGTGTCAACATTGTGCGAATGAATTCGCACCTACATGAAATCCGTGAAATCTGTGCAATCTGTGGTTAAAAACTTAATGCCCTACAACTCAATCTACAAAGCCGACCTGTTCGCCAACCAAACCATCATCGTCACCGGTGGCGGCTCTGGCATCGGCCGCTGCACCGCTCACGAACTTGCCGCGCTAGGCGCGCACGTCGTTTTGCTTGGTCGCAGTATCGATAAGCTGGAGGCAGTACAAGCCGAAATCATTGAAGACGGTGGCGACGCCAGCTGGCATTCGCTGGATTTACGCGAAGAATCAGCGGTGGTCGAAACCATTAAGAAAATTGTCGCCGAACGCGGCCGAATTCATCACCTGGTAAGCAATGCTGGCGGCCAGTACCCAACCCCATTGGCGAAAATCACTGCCAATGGTTTTGACTCGGTTATTCGCAACAACCTGCACAGCCACTTTTATATTTGTCGCGAAACCTTCAACCAAAGTATGCAGCAGCATGGCGGCAGCATTGTCACTATGACGGCCGACCACTGGGGCGGCATGCCGAACATGGCTCACTCCGGTGCAGCGCGGGCGGGTACGCTAAACCTGACGCAAACGATGGCAGTGGAATGGGCACCTAACGGCGTGCGTGCTAATGCAGTAGCTCCAGGCTGGATAGCCTCAAGTGGTCTTGATACCTACGAAGACCCTGGCTTTCGCAAGATGATTAAAAACATGCACCGCGAGGTGCCGCTGCAGCGCTTGGCAGAGGAATCTGAGGTCAGCGCTGCTATTACTTTTTTGTTATCGCCCGGCGCCGCTTTTGTGAGCGGCCAGTGCATTGCTATTGATGGCGCAGCACCGTGCAACACTCGAAACTTCCCTCTCAAGCCACACGACAAGTCTCAGTCATTCGACGGATTCCACCGTGCTGTGCGGCCCAAAATTCTGGACGAGGACTGACCATGCCTATTATCAACAGCAAACTAGAACCCGGCAGCGCTGCGTTTCAGAAGAATCGCGAAGATATGCTTGAACGTATTCAGGCTTTACGCGACATTGAAGCAAAGGTTCGGGCATCGGAAGAAGCTAAGCGGGAAAAATTTGAGAAACGCGGCCAGCTGCTACCACGCGAACGCCTGCAACACTTACTCGACCCCGGCGCGCCGTTCCTCGAGCTCTCGACGTTGGCGGGCTATAAGCAACACGATGACAAAGAGGGCGAGTTGGCGGGTGGCAATAATATTTGCGGAATTGGTTATGTGAGCGGTGTGCGTTGCTTGGTGAATGTGAATAACAGCGCCATCAAAGGCGGCACTTCCACGCCGTTTGGCGTAAAGAAAAGCCTACGCTCGCAGTACATAACGCTGGCGCAAAAACTGCCGACAGTGAGCCTGATTGAATCAGGCGGTGCGAACCTCAACTATCAATCAGAAATGTTTGTACCGGGCGGCGAAGTGTTCGCCAACCTGGCGCGAATTTCCGCCGCAGGTCAGCCACAAATTTGTATCGTGCACGGCTCGTCAACTGCCGGTGGTGCGTACATGCCCGGTCTGTCGGACTACACGATTATGGTACGAGGCAACGCCAAGGTATTCCTCGCTGGCCCACCGTTACTAAAAGCCGCCACTGGCGAAGTCGCAGGCGACGAGGAACTCGGCGGTGCTGAAATGCACAGCTACACCGCTGGCACCAGCGAATATCTGATGAACGACGATGCGTCGGCAATAGCAAAAGCTCGCGAAGTGATGGCCCATATGGGTTGGAAGAGTAAAGCAGTCGATCCGTCGCTGTTCGCAGAACCTAACTACCCGGCGAGCGAACTGGCTGGCGTAGTGCCTACGGATTACCGCCAACCCTATGATTGCCGTGAGCTATTCGCCCGCATCATCGACGGCTCTGACTTTAACGAATTTAAAGCCGACTACGACAGCCACACTATTTGCGGCACCGCCAAAATTCACGGCCACACTGTCGGGCTAATCGGCAATAACGGCCCGATAACCACTAAAGGTGCTACCAAGGCGGCACAGTTTATTCAGCTCTGCGACACCCACCAGCGCCCGCTGATATTCATGCAAAACACTACCGGCTTTATGGTCGGTACTGATGCCGAGCAAAACGGCATTGTGAAACACGGTTCGAAAATGATTCAGGCCGTGTCGAACGTTCGGGTGCCAAAGATCACCCTTTATATCGGTGCCAGCTTTGGCGCCGGCAACTATGGCATGGGCGGTTATGGCTATGAGCCGGACTTTCTCTTTACCTGGCCGAACGCTGTTACCGGTGTGATGGGCGGAG
>CAJQNE010000103.1 GCA_905479545.1 uncultured Gammaproteobacteria bacterium
CGGTAGCCATTGTTGTGCAAGTTGGTCGATTCTGTAAAAGCCACCACAGGGTAGTGGCTCTCGGAAATGGTGTTGCGAGGAGCGTGCCAACTTTTCTGAAACAATATTACATAATTTAAAACTGGCTAAATAAGCGCCTAAAAGCGGCTTTTTTGGGCTAACAATCTCAATTTAGCTTTCAGCGCACAAATTTACTTCACGCGACAAGCAGTAGGTTTTACCAAGGTTGAATACCAACTGACAAATTTTGTCAGTTGGCGACTTTTTGTGACAGGGTGACTGACGGGTTTGGTCATGGTTAGCGGGCGTAGCGTTGCTGAGTAACGGCGAATTTTCAGGGAGGTGGTAATTGTTATAGCTAGCTTGATTGAGGTTTTTGAGGGCTCAGGCATCTTAGCAAACCCTTCGACGGGCTCAGGGCGAACGGATTATTGGGCCAACCCTTCGGTACTTCGGCGCTGCTCAGTAGCAGGGCGAGCGGTTGTGGGGTAAATCTAAGCTGCAGAACTTCTCTCAGCCGTTCAGCCTGAGCTGGTCGAAGGCCTGAGCATTTTAGCAAACCCTTCGACGAGCTCAGGGCGAACGGGTTATTGGGCCAAGCCTTCGATACTTCGGCGCTGCTCAGTAGCAGGGCGAATGGTTGTGGGGTAAATCTAAGCTGCAGAACTTCTCTCAACCGGTCAGCCTGAGCTATAGGTTTTGTCATTGCTGCGAGCGAAGCGCGGCAATCTTACGGCTTGGAGTTTTGGGGATTGCCGCGTCGCTACGCTCCTCCAATGACGGGTAGTTTTTCGTTCAGCCTGAGCTAGTCGAAGACCTGAGCATTTTACCAAACCCTTCGACGAGCTCAGGGCGAACGGGTTAATGGGCCAAGCCTTCGAAACTTCAGCGCGGATCAGTATCAGGGCGAGCGGTTGATTTAGTTTCAGTAGGTCGGCTTCGCTTGCAAGCCGACATTGCTGGCATAGGGTAAATTTGTCGGCATGCTTCGCGATGCCGACCTACGAGTGTGTACCCGGTTCAGGTTATTCCTATAACCGTTCAGCCTGAGCTGGTCAAAGGCCTAGGCGTTTTAGCAAACCCTTCGACGAGCTCAGGGCGAACGGGTTGATGGGCCAAGCCTTTGATACTTCGGCGCTGCTCAGTAGCAGGGCGAACGGATTATTTAGCCGGGCTTTATTCCATTTTTAGTTTTTTCAGGCGATACCGGAATGACCGGAAGCTAATGCCCAGCAGTTCAGCGGCGGCCGTTTTGTTGTAACGGGCGGTTTCCAGTGCTTGCTGCAAGGCGATGCGCTCTATTTCTTCCAGTTGTTGTTCCAGGT
Organism: uncultured Gammaproteobacteria bacterium; assembly: GCA_905479545.1. Taxonomy (GTDB): domain Bacteria; phylum Pseudomonadota; class Gammaproteobacteria; order CAJQNE01; family CAJQNE01; genus CAJQNE01. Next base: position 1,326 of record CAJQNE010000103.1, read on the forward strand.
TGCGCTCGCTGTTCAATGAAATGGCTGGTGGTGGTGTGGTTATTTCAGCGGTTACGGCACTCTTGGCAGCATGCTGGCTGCTGGCTCCGCTGATGGGTTCAGCGGAAATAAGGTGCAAATGCTCCGGTTTAATGTCGCGCCCCTCACTGAGGGCCAGAGCGCGCTCGAGAATGTTTTCTAATTCCCTGACGTTGCCGGGAAAGCTATGTTGTTGCAGCTGCTGCAGCGCTGCCGGACTCAATGCGGGAGTGTTGTTGTGAATGTTCGCTTCCGGGCTGTCCTTTACGCCGCTATTTCGGAGCAGTTGTTTGGCAAGTAGATTGTCGATCAGTGCCGGTAAATCTTCCATTCGCGCCCGCAGCGGCGGCACGTCAACCGAAATGACGTTGATACGGTAAAACAGGTCCTGACGAAACTCGCCACTGCTCACCATGTCGGCCAGGTTGCGGTGGCTGGCGCTTAACAGCCGGACATCGACCCGAACTTCCTCATTACTACCGACCGGCCTGACGGCGCGTTGTTGGATGGCGCGAAGTAACTTTACCTGCATGCTGAGTGGCAGGTCGGCAATTTCATCGAGGAACAGACTGCCGCCGTTAGCGGCCTGGAATAGCCCTTGTTTATCACTATGGGCACCGGTGAAGCTGCCTTTTTTGTGGCCGAAGAATTCGCTTTCCATCAGTTCGCCGGGGATGGCGCCGCAGTTAACGGCGGTAAACGGGCCGCTGCTGCGCGGGCCTTGTTGGTGAATTGCCCGGGCGACGACTTCTTTACCGGAGCCCGATTCGCCGCCGATATAAACCGGTACCTGGCTACGAGCTAATTTGCCGACCAGCTCGCGGAGTGCCTGCATTTTTGCCGAGCTACCGGTTAGCGGCGTTTGGCTGCTGATGTTACTGTCGGTTGCTGGGCTAGGGGCTTCAGTGGGACTGTTAGATGAAACGGCTGTTGGCTTGGTAACCCGCAAGGCTTGTTCGACTAACTGCCTGAGCGCGTCGATATCCAGCGGCTTGGCGACAAAATCAAAGGCACCGGCTTTCATCGCTTCAATAGCCAGCTCCATATTGCCGTGGGCCGATATCACCGCCACCGGCATATCCGGCTGAAGCTGTTGGGCGAAGCTAACAACGCTGAGGCCGTCGCCGTCGGGTAGGCGCAAATCGCAAAGACAGAGGGCAAACGGCTTGGCGCTGAGCAGTGCCTTCGCTTCGGCAACATTAGCAGCCGCACTGACGCTAAGCCGCATACGGCCTAACGTAATGTTGAGTAGCTCGCGAATATCCGGTTCGTCATCAACGATTAAAACGGTGGGTTCCGCGACGGGGTGGTGCTCATCATTCATTAATAGGACTCATCAATGGGGCTAATTACTGTCGTTCCACGCCTTTAAGTATGCGTTAGATGTGGGCTCAGAGCGTGCTGTTAGACACTGTCATGGCGAGCGCAGCGCGGCAATCTCACTACCTTTTAGTTTAGAGATTGCTGCGCTACGCTCGCAATGACTGGCTGTTTTTAGTTTCACTACAGCCTCTTCACGCGGCTGGAGCTGGAGGCCATGCTGAGCACAAAGGCATGCGGTTGCTGCCTGTCGGCAGGCCGGTAGCTCAGCGTGCCGTCGTTAGCTTGGGCTAGTTGGCGACAGATAAATAAGCCTAGCCCACTGCCGCTGGGGTCGTGGCTGTAGAACGGTTCAAAAAACCGTTCGGAAAATTGGTCGTCATCGGCAGGGTTGTTAGTGCCATCGCTTGCAGCTTGCAGTCCTGAGCCGTTATCGCTGATGAGTAGCTGTAGGGATTTTTTGTTGCTGTCGGAATTTGTTTCTGTACGAATTTCTGTACTGAAGCTAATTTGCACATCGGCGGCGTCGGGCTTTGCGTGGCGGGCAGCGTTACTAATCAGGTTAACCAGAATTTGTCGTAGCTGGCCACGGTCAAAATCGATTTGCAGTGTGCTATCAACCGCCACCTTAAATTGCTCAGGGCTTAAGTTGCTGGCTTCGCTGTGGTC
>CAJQNE010000104.1 GCA_905479545.1 uncultured Gammaproteobacteria bacterium
TGAGTCCAACGCAACAACAAGCCGCCGCCGCCATCTTCGGCGCTAACGGCTGCGCACAAAGCTACGGAGTAGCGAGTTAATGACGGCTTCAAAAGTTTGGGTGATAGACGACGACCACGCGATACGCTGGGTGCTGGAAAAGGCCCTGAGCGCTGCAGATATCGACGTTCGGGTGTTTGAGTCAGCTGAGTTAGCACTCGGTGAATTGAATAACGTTGCCGGCAATCCGCTGCTAAACCCAGACGCTTTGATAACGGACATTCGGATGCCCGGTATTGATGGTTTTGCGCTGCTTGGTCGGGTTAAAGCCCGACACGCCGATTTGCCGGTTATTGTGATGACTGCTCATTCCGATCTTGATTCAGCCGTGTCGGCCTACGAGGGTGGTGCGTTTGAATATTTGCCCAAACCGTTCGATATCGATGACGCGGTAGAGCTGGCGCAGCGGGCGATTAAGCACAGTGCCGAAAGTCGCCAGAGCGAGCCGGGAGATGGCGAGCCAAAACTGGAAACACCGGATATCATTGGTGAAGCACCGGCGATGCAGGAAGTGTTTCGGGCGATTGGGCGGTTAACGCGTTCGCTCGTGACGGTATTAATCAATGGCGAAAGCGGCACTGGTAAAGAACTGGTTGCGCAGGCTTTGCACCGCCATAGCCAGCGGGCCGATAAAACATTTATCGCCATTAATACCGCGGCTATTCCACGGGATTTGTTAGAAGCCGAGTTATTTGGCCACGAAAAAGGGGCGTTCACTGGTGCCACCGGAATGCGTCGCGGCCGCTTTGAGCAGGCTGATGGTGGCACGCTGTTTCTCGATGAAATCGGTGACATGCCCGCTGAACTGCAAACGCGGTTATTGCGGGTGTTGGCCGATGGTGTGTTCTATCGTATCGGCGGCCACACGCCGGTTAAAGTGGATGTAAGAATTATCGCCGCCACTCACCAGGATATGGAAGCCAGGGTGCGGGCAGGCCAGTTCCGCGAAGATTTATTTCACCGTCTGAATGTTATTCGTATCCATATTCCACCGCTTCGCGACCGTCGTGAGGATATTCCGACGCTACTGGCCTTTTTCCTCGGCCGGGCGGCTAAAGAGCTTGGCGGCGAGACTAAGGTATTGCGGCCTGAAGTGGAGCGGTTTTTGTCAGCGCTTGAATGGCCTGGCAACGTGCGGCAGCTGGAGAACACCTGTCGCTGGTTAACCGTGATGGCTTCTGGTCGTGAAGTGCATATGGAGGATTTGCCGCCTGAGCTTAAAGCCAGTCCGCCGGGAGCGGTAGCGACTGCTCCGGTGCCGCTGCCTGCAACGCCTGCGACAGAATATTCGCCGACGACCAGTTCCGAGCCCGCTGACAGCAATGTCGTGCCGATTAGTGCCGCCACTCAAGATCAGATGGATGAACCCGTTAGTGCGGCTAATGATGAATTGGCTGAAACCGCTAGCACGAATCTTTCCGGTGACGACTGGCCGCAGCTGCTCAGCGAATGGGCGGCCGAAAAATTGGCTAATGGCGATGAAGAACTGTTGAACACGGCGCTGCCCGAGTTTGAAAAAACTATGATTTTGTCTGCGCTTCAACATAGCAACAATCGCAAACAGGATGCCGCGCGGTTACTGGGTTGGGGGCGTAATACGCTGACTCGCAAGATAAAGGAGTTGGGGCTTTAGACATCACGGATAGGGGGCAGTTGTTACGGCAGTATCGTTAGCACGCGCCGGACAGGCACAACTGCCAACTCAAAGGCCAAAAAAAACCGCACTTCTGGCCAGAAGTGCGGTTTTTTTACAGTCTGCATTTTTCCGGCTTAACTCGCCGTGCGTAGCGCTTATGCGGCTACGCTATCCAGCATGGTTTGGCTGGCGGGCTTCGGTTTTTTGCCGTTGATGTAGTCCGTGAGCGAAATAGACGGTACTTTGCCGTTATCTACCAGCTTGTACATTGAGCATTTTTCGCACGCTACAAGTTTGGTTTGGCCGCTACCCGGAGATTTGCTAGTCGGGCGCTTACGCAATTTCATGCAATCGTTGGTGCTTAGAGTTGCCTGTTGTGGAAGGCAGTAAAACAAACGGTTTTCCAAGTTGTCCTCCAGAAGGGCATGGCCCAGTCCTGTTTGTTGGAATAGGTTGCCGGAAACTCATCAAAACAAACCCGCACAGCGAAACGCCGTGGTTTGAAGTGTATGAATGGTCCCCCCGCAACTCGATAGTGAGCGATGTTTCCACCGTCACGCGCTGCAGAGTATAACAGGTTTATGGAAATCAGTCACTTAGCAGTTGTGTGTACTCAACAGCGCTACGCCAGGCCCGGAATAAGGCCGCTTCTTTTTGCGGTATTAGCCGTTGGTAGCAGCAATATATGAAAAGGGACAGTCACGAATGGCGACTGGCCCTTGATTCATAGTGCTAGGGACTAACTAGTTTATTTGGTACGAGCGCTTAATGAGGGTGTCGTAAAAGTCTTGTTCAACCGATAATCCGTTCACCCAGGGCTCATAAAAGGGCCCACTACGGGGCTTCGATGAGCTCAGCCTGAACGGTTGTTCAGTTAAAGGCTGGTTTTAACAAGCCCTTCTGAT
>CAJQNE010000105.1 GCA_905479545.1 uncultured Gammaproteobacteria bacterium
AGTTGATAATGGCAATCTGACGACCAACATCTTTGTCGTCAGCACGGCCTTTAATATGGTCGGGCAAGTTACCCATACCAGGTAGCTTATCCATCAGGGCCGACATACCGCCCATGTTCATCATTTGCTCCAGCTGGTCTCGGTAGTCGAGCAGGTCAAAATCTTTACCCTTGCCTTTAACAACTTTGCGGGCCAGCTTCTCAGCCTTGGTCTTATCGACTTTGCGCTCAACTTCTTCAATCAGGCTAAGCACGTCGCCCATACCGAGAATGCGTGACGCGACGCGTTCGGGGTGGAAGGGCTCCAGAGCATCCGATTTCTCGCCAACACCGAGGAATTTAATCGGTTTGCCGGTAATAGTTCGAATCGACAGCGCCGCACCGCCACGTGCATCACCATCAGTTTTGGTAAGAATGACACCGGTTAGCGGCAGAGCTTCGTTAAAAGCCTTCGCGGTGTTAGCGGCATCCTGACCGGTCATTGAATCAACAACGAACAGCGTTTCGACGGGGTTCAGGAAGGCGTGAAGCGCTTTAATCTCGCCCATCAGCGTTTCGTCGATGGCTAAGCGGCCGGCGGTATCCACCAGCAGCACATCCATCGCTTTAAGCTTGGCCGACTGAATTGCAGCGGCAGCAATGGCCTCTGGCTTCTGGCTAGTGTCGCTAGGAAAAAACTCAACACCCACCTGCCCGGCCAGCGTCTCCAGCTGTTTAATAGCGGCCGGTCGATAAACGTCGGCGCTAACCACCATCACTTTTTTCTTTTCGCGCTCTTTAAGGAAGCGCGCAAGCTTCGCGGTACTGGTAGTTTTACCTGCGCCTTGCAAGCCGGCCATCAACACAACAGCCGGTGGTTGAGCGCGTAAATTCAATGATTCATTCGCGCCACCCATCACCTTTACCAGCTCTTCATTAACGATTTTAATGAAGGCTTGGCCAGGCGTGAGGCTGCTGCTTACTTCAGCGCCAATTGCGCGATTACGCACGTCGTCGATAAACGACTTAACAACCGGCAAGGCAACGTCGGCCTCAAGCAGCGCTTTGCGAACTTCGCGAAGTGTTTCGCGAACATTGTCTTCACTGAGCTTATTGCGGCCACGAATGGCGCTAAAGGAACTCGACAGGCGATCAGATAGATTATCGAACATGGGTTTGGCAGCTATTTAGAACGTTGACGGCATTATACGGCCTTAAAAAATTTCTGCGCTCCGGCCATCCCGCTACAATTAAAGGTAGTGCTTTCAATGGCCTCAGCGGTTTGCGATTATGGCAATCCGAAAACAAGCCCCACCGGAATTCCAGAACTTAATGACCGCCCTGATCACAGCGCTACTTGCCGCGGTAAGTTATCTAGTCGCCACCGCTCTACTCGCTTGCAGCGCGCTGAAAAAAGCCCGCACCAGTAGCTCGGCAGATGCTACTCGTGGTAGCTACCATTGGCGTATACCCGCAGCGATTGCCGTGCTCTTTGGTAGCGTGCTCTGCTGGCAGCTCATGATGAAGTCGCATGGCATGCAACTGAGTGTAGGCAATAGCGCGACCTTGGTGTGCTGGACTATGGCCTTGTTACTTGTGGTGCTGTCGCTGCGCAGCCATATTGAGAATATCGGACTTATATTGTTCCCAATGGCCGCCGTAGTGGGCCTGGCTACCGCGATTCGCCCGCAGACCGGCATCGCAATTGCGCACAACAGCGTGGGTTTACAACTTCATATTGTCAGCTCGTTACTAGCCTATAGCTTGCTGTCTATCGCCGCCCTACAAGCGCTGTTTCTGGCGTTGCAGGAAAAACGACTTCGTACCCACCACACCGATGGCTGGCTGGCTGCCATGCCGCCGATGCAGAGCATGGAACAGTGGCTATTTCAGCTAATTGCCGCGGGTTTTTTGCTGCTGAGCTTATCGCTGGCTTCGGGCCTTATCTTCCTAGACAACGTATTCGCTCAGCACTTGTTACACAAGCTGGTGTTTTCAGTAGCAGCCTGGCTGGTATTCGCCGTATTGCTTTGGGGCCGCTGGCGCTATGGCTGGCGCGGAAAACGAGCGGTGCGGTTTACGCTATTCGGCTTTATATTGCTGGCACTGGCCTACTTTGGTTCAAAGTGGGTGCTGGAAATATTGCTAAACGAAAGCTGGAGCTAATCGTTAACCCGCATAACTGCCGTAGAATGAGCTGATGAATTCAATTCCGTTATGGGCGCTATTTACTGCGCTGGTTTTCCTGCTCGCTTTTTCTGCATTCTTTTCCGGCTCCGAAACTGCACTGATGACGCTTAATCGTTATCGGCTACGTCATCGTGCTAACGAGGGCCACGGCGGTGCTAAGCGAGCACAAAAGCTACTCGACCAACCCGAACGCCTGATTGGCCTTATTCTGCTTGGCAACAACTTTGTTAACGTGTTGGCTGCCCAGCTGGTCACACTCATTGCGTTGCGCTTCGATATTCCCGGCGCAATCGCCATTGCTGGCGGCATTTTCACTCTGATTGTGCTGATATTTTCCGAAGTTCTGCCCAAAACGATTGCCGCCACGAAACCAGAAAAAATCGCCTATTTTGCGTCGTACATCTACACCCCACTGCTGGTTGTGATGTACCCGGTAGTAGCGGCAGTTAACAAGCTCGTTGCCGGCATTTTGCGAATAATTCCTGTCGACACCGACACCGCTGATAGCGACGCCCTGAGTCGCGAAGAGCTTAAAACAGTCGTTAATGAAGCCGGCGCCTTGCTACCGAAAAAGCGCCGAAACATGCTTATTTCAGTGCTCGACCTGGAAGACGTGCAGGTTGAAGATATTATGGTGCCGCGCAGCGATATTGTTGGCGTGGACCTCAATGACGATTGGAGCGAAATTTCCCGTCAGCTGCGTAGCAGCCAGCACACTCGTCTACCGGTATACCGCGACAGCATCGATAACGTGGTCGGCTTTATTCACGCCCGCAAAGCTTTTCAGGCGTCAATGGATGGCAACCTGGCTACCCCCGAAGACCTGGCCCACCTCTCCCGGGAGCCCTACTTCATTCCCGAGGGCACGCCACTTAACCGACAGTTAGTTAACTTCCAGAACGAGCGCCGTCGCGTGGGGCTGGTGGTAGACGAGTATGGCGATATCCATGGGCTTGTGGCGCTAGATGACATACTCGAAGAAATAGTCGGCGAGTTCACCACCGACCCGGCGATGCGGGTGCGTGGAATAACGCCAGACGACAAAGGCGGCTATGTCATTAAGGCCAACTTCAATATTCGCCATCTTAATCGCATTATGGGCTGGCAGCTTCCCACTGATGGTGCCCGCACGTTAAATGGTCTGATCATTGAATATCTGGAGACCATTCCTAGTGGCGGCATAAGCCTCAAGTTAAACGATTACCCGATTGAAATTTTGCAAACCCGCGGTAATAGCATCCGCACGGTGCGAATCATTCCGAAACGACCGACCAAGCCTCGTGGACCGGAACATTAAGCAGCTACTGCTAACGGGACTGCGGCAACCTGCTCACCCGTGGGCACAGCGGCTAGCATTAACTGCATTGATGCTGAGTCAGGCCCTGTTATTGGCCAGCTGCAGCTTACCCGAAAGACCCACATCACCCACCAGTCGCTATGGCCAGGTATCCGTTACGGTGCAAACCAATATTGGTTTCGACGAAGGCTCTGACTGGCCGCTACTAGTAATTCGCTCAGTGCTCACTGCCGAAGAACATTTACTGCGCCAACAAAAGTCTGCAACCGTTAGCTCCACCGCCTATAGCGGCCGCATACCACCTGGTCGTTACCGAATACTCGGCCTTGTGAGCAACCCGACGCTGGCAGCCAAAAAGCTAGTATTGTCGAAGTCACTCGGGAACTTCGATGTGCTGGCCAATAAAGAGTGCCAACTCGGTAGCCTGCTACATTGGCGAAAAGCCAATATAGTAACAACCCGCTCTCTCCGTCCGGCAACACAAAATTTGTGCTGGAATGCGGACGATGAAGACCGGCAGCGAGCACGCCTCTTCGCTGAGCGACGCCAGACGCTGTCGCCGCCGGCCAATTTAGGCAGTGGACCGGTGTTTCGTCATAGCGGGCTGCTTAGCTATCGCAGCAA
>CAJQNE010000106.1 GCA_905479545.1 uncultured Gammaproteobacteria bacterium
CATTCCTCTTCGGTCGCACCCGGATACACGGTAGATTCGTAAACCACAATGTCTCCTACTTTCAGTGCTGCGGCGATTGTACGGCTCGCCGATTGCAGCGGTGTCAGGTTAGGGCGCTTGTGCTCGTCAATCGGAGTTGGCACGGTAACGATAAAGAAGTTTGCATCTTGTAACTGCTCTACCGAGTTAGTAAAGCTCAGCTGGTCTGATTCAGAGAGTTCTTGGCGTGAAACCTCGAGGGTAGAGTCGATACCGTCGCGCAACTCGGTAATTCTGGCGGTACTAATATCAAAACCTACCGTGGGAAACCGTTTGCCGAATTCCGCTGCCAACGGCAGCCCGACATAGCCGAGGCCAATTACGGCGATTTTAAGATTGTCTAGCCGGGGTAGTGAAGTGGCGCTCATAAGTGAAGGCTTTGTAATTAAGTCGTTATTAGGTCTTGAAGTTACAGAGGTAGCAAGACAGCGAGTGATTGTCGGGTTGCCGTAACAATCAAAGATAGCAGCGTTATACCGTAAAACGTCGGCAAAAGGAGACAAACGGGGCGATTAGCTTGAACACGATCGTTAAATTTCCGTGACGGCTGGAATATTGCGACCAGTAGCCTATTACCCCGTAATAACTCCGCGTATGCTGCCACTTTCGAAATTGCGCTGGTGTAACACCAGCGGCCAAGCGCTTCCTCAATGATACGAATATTCAGACACTACATTCCTCGTCTAGTGCTACTGCTAGCAGTGCTGGAAGCGGCCTTGCTCGTCGCTTCCGTGCATATTGGTGTGGCTGTGAGGTTTTACGGCGAAACTCAGTATCTTATCCCTAACCATGTGATATGGATAACGTCGCTTATATTCGCCGTCATTTTACTGGTCACGCTCCATGCTATGGGGCTGTACCGGCGCGAAATGCGCGAAGATTTCTGGGATTCCATTTTTCGGCTCGGGTCAGGCTTTTTACTGGGTCTTAGCATGGTGACCCTGTTCTACTATTTGCTGCCGGAGCTCTACATCGGTCGCGGCGCATTTGGTATCGCGTTTGGTATAGCGTTTAGCGTGTCCATAGCGCTGCGCGCTGTAATGCACCGTATGAACAGTAGTGACCGGTTTCGGCGGAAAATTTTGGTGGTGGGGACGGTGCAAGACGCACGGTCGCTCACTGAGCTTAGTGATAGTTACTCGCAAAGCAGCTTTACGGTAGTGGGTTGGCTTCCACTTGACGACAACGCAGAAAGCAGTACACCTTCGGAAGAGGTCGTGGGCGACGTGCCGCGACTACGCTGCGAAACCGACAGCATGTTGTCCAGCCTGATTGCGGAGTGGGGTGTGGAAGAGGTGGTGGCAGTCGAGCAGCTTCGCCCGTCAACATTTGAGGCATTGATGCAATGTAAATTGCAGGGCATACCGGTTACCGAAGCAATGACTTTCTATGAGCGGGAGTCCGGCCAGATCCGACTGGACGTGATGAACCGTAGCGGTTTGCTGTTTTCTGAAGGCTATCGACGCACTACGATGCAGGTGTATGCAAAACGGCTTTTTGATATAGCCTGTAGCCTGATGCTTCTCTTGGTCTCATGGCCGGTGATGTTGCTGACCAGCCTGGCGCTGTTGTGCGAATCCCGGGGTAAGGACCCTGTGTTTTATCGTCAAGTGCGTACCGGCGAGTTTGGTCGGGACTTTGAAGTTATTAAGTTTCGCAGCATGTCGGTCGATGCCGAAATAGGCGGCGTTGCGCAGTGGGCGCAGAAGAACGATCCGCGTGTCACAAAAGTTGGCGCATTTATCCGAAATACCCGTGTTGATGAGTTGCCTCAGCTTTTTAACGTGTTAAAAGGTGAAATGAGCTTTGTCGGCCCACGTCCGGAGCGCCCTGTTTTTATTGACGAGCTCGCCGATCAAATCGAACATTTTCGGCTTAGGCATCTGGTCAAGCCAGGAATTACTGGTTGGGCGCAAATTTCTTATCCTTACGGTGCTTCCGTTGAGGATTCACGGCAAAAACTGCAATACGATTTATATTATATTAAGAACCAAACGATGTTTCTTGATTTGGCCATCGTGTTACAAACTGTTTATGTGATCTTGTGGGGTGAGGGCGCGCGCTAGTCTACAAAGACCGTTGTTTACTCATCGAGGAACAAAACTGCGCCGCACCACTCTCTAGTACGCTAGAGTTATTGAATTAAGTTATCTTGGAGTATTTTATGCAGGCTGTAGTTGCTAGATGTGCAGGCGGTTTTTTGCTCGGCGCAGCACTACTGTGTTCATCAGTTGCAAGCGCTGTAAATGTTGACGAGTATCTGAGTGATGCCCGGGCATATTTTGAGCGTGGTGAATACAACGCTGGCGTGATCAAACTCAAGAATGCACTACAAATTGATCCGGAAAATGCTTCAGCCCGATTTTTGCTTTCCGACGTTTATATACGTCTTGGTGATGGTGCGGCGGCCGAAAAGGAGCTTACAAGAGCGCGTAAGCTAGGGCTCGGCCGTGATAGCTGGGTTGTTCCGATGGCTAAGTCGTACTTATTACAGGGTAAACGCAATCAAGTTCTTGATGAGATTAATGTAGAGCCCGGTGATAGCCCCGATATTAAGGCGAAAATATATGCCGTTCGCGGCTCTGCTCATCTAGCGGCGAGGCAGCTGTTAGAGTCAGAAGAGGCGTTCGCCAACGCCATTAAGGCAGATCCGAATAACACCGATGCGGAGCTGGGCATGACCCGGATTCTATTGAGCCGGAGTCAATTCGCTGAGGGGCGAAAACGCCTGGATCGTGTATTGAAAATCGACTCCGATAATGTCGAAGCATGGGCTCTGATGGGTGAGCTACATCGGGTGCAAGGGCAGTACCCTGACGCTTTGAAAGCGTTAAATAAAGCGGTCTCACTATCACCACAAAATCCGGCTTCTCGCCTGGTCAGGGCTGATACCTACCTGACCATGAATGACCTTGATAAGGCAAAAGCTGATATTGACTTTGTTCTCAAAGCTCGCCCCAACCTTCCGTACGGCCAATACCTAAAGGCTAAGCTCGTGTACCAGCAAGGAGATACCCCGGCTGCTGAGCAAGCTCTGCGAGAGGTGTTTCGAGCATCCCCGAGTCATAAGCCAAGCCAGCTATTGATGGGCTTAGTGCAGTTTAACTTAGGCAATATGCAGCTTGCTGAAGACTACCTGTCTCGTTACATGTCATCGACCGGTTTGCACTTGCCTGCCGTTAAGCTTTTGGCCTCGACTTATATGCGGTTGGATCAGCCGGAAAAAGCTCGTGAAATATTGCAGCAGGGCTTAGTTAAATTCGGCGATGACGCTCAATTATTTGCCTTGGTAGGTAGTAGCTATATTGTTCAAAACGAACCCAATAAGGCGGCTGAAGCGCTGAAGAAAGCTATTGGCCTGAATCCTGACGAGCCGGCTTATCGGGCCCAATTAGCTCGGGCTGAAATGGCACTTGGGGACACTAACGCCGCTATCGGGCAGTTAGAAAAAGCGGTAGGTGGTGATCGGGAGTTAGTAGAAGCCGACATTATGTTGGTGCTCGCTCACATGAACCAAAAAGACATGGATGCAGCCGCCAAAGCGGCAGCAGGTCTTGCGGAGCGTCGACAGAACGACCCGGTATCATTTAATTTGCTCGGCGTTGTTTTGCTGGGTAAAGGTGACTTAAAAGCTGCTCGCGAACAGTTCCAGAAAGCCGTGGACTTAAAGCCTACATTTGCCGTCGCGGAGCTTAACCTCGCATTAGTTGATCGCTACGAAGGTGACGTCGATTCGGCCCGCCGCCGGTTGGAAAACATTCTTAAGTACAACCCGGACCATGTCGAAGCAATGATGGGCCTTGCCCGATTGGCTCAGGATCGGGGCGATAATACCGCTTCGTTGAAATACCTCGAGCAGGGGTGGCTGACTAACAAAGGTAATGCAAAAATAGGACTCGAGTTGGTTACCGCGTACCTTCGTTTAAATAAGAACCTCAACGCGCTCAATGTTGCTCGTGATGTTTCGGGCTCCAACAGTAAAAATGCAAATGTGCTTAAGCGCATGGCGCTGCTCCTAATGCAAAATGGTGAGTACGCTGAGGCAATTTCCACGTTTCAGAAAGTGGTGTATCTTGAGCCGGAGTCCAGCGAAATTCGATATTTGCTAGCGAGTGCTCAATTGCGTGATGAGCGACGAAGCGACGCTAAGAGTAGCTTAAGAGACGCGTTGTCTGAAGACGAAAACTACTTGCCCGCGCTCATCATGAAAGCGAAAATTTTATTGCAGGATCGGGAATTTGAGCAAGCGTTAGCGCCAATTATGAAAGTTCAAAAAGCTGTGCCCAATCAAGCGGTAGGGTATCAGCTGGAAGGCGACGTAATGCGGCAGCGCGGGCAGTTCGAAGATGCGGGTCGGCTTTACCAGAAAGCTATCGATATCCAGCCTGCTAGTGATTTAGCTTTGCTGCTCGCAGATAGCTATCGTCAGGCAGGTGACAAAACGGCTGTAATCAGGACTCTGTCTCAATGGGTCGACAAATATCCCAACGATGTGCGTGTAAAGATGGTTCTGGCGTCCACGTATCAGGGTGACGGCGATAATGCTAACGCAATCAAAGTGTATGAAGGTTTGCTCGAAGCTGTGCCAACTAACGTTGTAGTTATGAACAACCTTGCTTGGCTGTATTTTCAGGCGGGTGATCAGCGCAGTGTGCCGTTGGCGGAAAAGGCTGTGGAAATTGCTCCGGAAACCCCGGAGATTGTTGATACGCTCGGGTGGATATTAGTGCAGCAAGGCGAAGCACGGCGTGGGCTCAGGTATTTAAAGCAAGCAGCATTGGGCTCGCCCGACAATGCTGAAATTCGGTACCATCTTGCGGTTGGCTATAACAAACTCGGCTTGAACGATCAGGCGGTAAACGAATTACAGCGTCTTATTAGCGCAGATAAAAGTTTTCCTCAGCGCTCTGAGGCTGAGGAATTATTACGCAAGTTGACTGGCTGATTACTCAGATCTTCTTGAGAATGCGTTAATTGTTAAATAATGATACTAGTTGGCTGTTTTCTGCATTCCAACGGGATTAGGTTTGCCGGTTGAAGTACCATGTCCCGCTGTTGAACGCGCCTGCTGGTAAATAAAGTGGGCGTAAGTTCCTGCTATTTTAAGGTGATAACCCGATGAAAAAACATATGGCTTCGTGGTTGGCCGTGCTGACTATTGCCGTAATAAGTGCCGGTTGTGCGACGAAAAAAGTTGCACTGCCAAGCCTGCCAACTTCTACCGCTTATCAGCCATCAACATCTAACCCTGCTGATTACACTTATATTATCGGGCCTGGTGATCAGCTACAGGTGTTTGTCTGGAACAATCCCGAGCTGTCTACGCAAGTGATTGTCCGGCCAGATGGCAAGGTAACTACACCTTTGGCAGAAGATGTGGTGGCCAGCGGCAAAACGTCATCGCAGCTGGCCAAGTTGCTTGAAAGTCGATTATCTGAATATGTAAGAGAGCCGATTGTATCGGTCATATTGGGTAGCTTCGCCGGGCCTCAAAGTGAGCAAATTCGGGTGTTGGGCGAAACGGTTCGGCCGCTTGCGCTGCCATACCGGGAGAATATGACGTTGTTGGACGTTATGGTTGCTGTGGGGGGGTTGACTGACTTTGCTGACGGAAATCGGGCAACGATAGTGCGCGTTGTTGGTGGGCAGGTGCAGCAGTTCGCTATTCGGCTCGATGACCTGGTACGCAGCGGTGATATATCAGCCAACGTAGATATTCTCCCTGGCGATACGCTGATTGTGCCAGAAGCCTGGTTTTAAGCGATGAAATTTGGAGTGGTAGGTACAGCGTCTTTAATGAACGGTTTTAGTGAATGATCGATTTAGTTGAGCAAATTTTTGGATACCTTCGGGGGCTGTGGCGCCAGCGTTGGTACTCGCTGCTGATTGCCTGGGCTGTATGCCTTGGTGGTTGGTTGGTCGTGCTTAACGTTCCAGACAAGTACCCCGCAGAAACAAGGGTGTTTGTTGATA
>CAJQNE010000107.1 GCA_905479545.1 uncultured Gammaproteobacteria bacterium
GAAGGAGGGGGGGATGGCTGGCTAGTTGGCCGTTTGCAGTGGTGGAATGGCTAGAGCGGTGTCGATCTTCTGGAACATCAGGTCGGTGAACTGCACGTCGCCCTGCACAACGCCGTTGCTGTCAGTGTTGTTGAATTTCAGTTCAAGCTTGGTCAGCCGTTCAAGGTCAATGCCTTTAAATGCTTCCAGCGGTAACAAAATACTGTTTTGGGTAAGCTTCTTACCTTCAGTGTTGCTTGCGGTACCGGGTGGGAAGAACAGTGCGTCGCTGAACTCAGTGGGGTCCACCGTGGCGCTGCGACCGCCGCAGTCGGTGAGCACTACGTCGAAATTCTGGCCTTCGCCGTTGCGGGCTTCGTCTTCATTTACACCCGCTCGTAGAGTGAAATGATCCATGTCAGTGACGTCGAGCTGGTCGAATGAAGCAGTATAAGTGGCGGCCGCGTCCCAGCTAACGGCTAGCTGGCCAGCGCGGGAGTAGCTTGGGTCGGACGGACAGCCGGCACCACCGGTGGTGGGTCGACATTGGCTCATGCTGCTGAAACCTTCGAACAGTGAGGTGCCCAGCAGGTCGTTTGATGTCAGTGACGTTTCATCGACGACGTCATCAACGACCAGGCGGTTTTCCGGCTTGGCGATTACCGAAAGGCGAGCGACTGTGTCGCAGGGGCTAATTGGCATGTCGTTTTCATCGAGCGGACAGGCCGAGGCCGGTAGTTGATGTTTGCCTTCCCAATAAGGTTGGAACTCGGTTTCACCGCCAACAAACAAGCGGAAAAACGAGCTCATCAAAAATTCGCCATGACGACGTACGCTGGCACGATCGAGGCGGCCATTGCCTTCGGTATCCCGGTCACAGTAGCTATCGGTATTGGAGTAGTCGTCGCTGGTCCAGATGGTGTTGTAGTCGTTGTGATTACTACCATCGGTGAGCACCTGCAGTAGCGTGCCGGTCTGATCGGCAGCGTAGCGGCTATTATCGAAGGTGCGGGCGCCCTGTAGGTTGGATACATCGCCGTCGCAGTAGGGAAGGAGCGTAACGAAGGTGGTATCCGTGACGGTAATTTCGTCAAAATCTGTGGGCGCTAGCGAGAACACCGCGATCAATTCGTGGGGTGCGTCAAATTCACCGTCGCTGCCCCGGTTGCCGGCGGCACGCTGATAGTTAGTCACGTGGCCAACGCCCTGGCCGCCACGGGAGTGACCCATGATGCCGACCCGCGAAAAGTCCATAGCGCCTTGCAGTGCGGAGAAGTCGTTAGTGTTGGTTATACCATCGACAGCATCGCCATCATCACTGCTGCGGTTGCTGGCATCGATGTCTCGGAACACGTCGAGCGTATGCAGAATGATTTGTGCACGGGCATCGGCTCCGGCATCACCGGCTAAGTCTCTATCGTTGACGTCATTAGCATCTGCAGACAGCACCACGTAACCATGGGTGGTTAGGTGTTCTGCCATGTAGTCGTAGCCCTGAAAGCTCTCAATGGGGCGAGTGGTTTCGAGCGGCGAGCCACTTTCCGGTGAGGTGTCGGGGCACTCGCCGGCGCTGAGAAATTCAAAACCGTCCAGATAATTACAGGTGACATGACGGCCATGCAGATACAGCACCACCGGCCAGCCTTCCGCTGGTGGAGTGGTCGTAGGGTAGCGAATCCAACCTTCTATTTCTGCCAGGTAGGTTACCGCGCCTTCGGTGTCGCCGTCGGAGACCAGAATATCGTTAAAGTCGTAACGAATAGCGTCGGTTGTGCCGAAGCTGCCGACCGTGTTGGCGTCGGGTGCTACGCCGCTAAAGCGGGCCGGTGCCGGTGAACTGCTAGCGAATGTTTCCGGGCCGTCGACGGTGCATATGCGGTCCTGAGGAGTGGCCGGGTCTATTGGTGTGCTGGCTTCTTCCGTAATGCCGGGGCTCTGACCGCCGCCACCGCAAGCGGTTAGCGCCGTGCATATAACAATAGATGCCAGAAGCGTGGGTATAGGTTTTGTGCTGACTAGCTGCTGCATGGTGTGCCTCATATCAAAATTATTCATATGCGGCTTATGGCAAATAGCAGGCCAACTAACGTTTCAGCGGTAATGAGAGCGAGTTTATGCTGCGGTGCACAAAAATATAGCAAAGTTGCGTTATTCCGGTGCGTAGTTGAAGCCTCTGCACCACGGGCGTTTGTCGATGCGATTTCACGGTATCACCATAATCGGCAGGCAACAAAAAGCCCCGACGGGCATGGCCAGCGTCGGGGCTTGCTAGTTGTTATCGGCTAGTGGCGGAAGTGCCGCATGCCGGTAAACACCATGGCGATGTCAGCTTCGTTGGCGGCGGCGATAACTTCTTCGTCGCGAATCGAACCACCCGGTTGGATCACCGCACGGATACCGGCTTCGGCGGCAGAATCGAGACCGTCGCGGAAGGGGAAGAAGGCATCGGAGGCCATTACAGAGCCGGGCACGACCAAGCCTTCGTCAGCGGCCTTGATGCCAGCGATTTTAGCGGAGTAGACGCGGCTCATCTGGCCGGCGCCAATACCAATGGTTTGGCCATCGCGGGCGTAGACAATGGCGTTCGACTTAACGTACTTGGCGACTTGCCAGCAGAATAGCAGGTCGGTGATTTCCTGATCGCTTGGCTTGCGCTTAGTCACAACTTGTAACTCGTTAGCCGCTATAGAACCGGTATCGCGATCCTGAATCAGCAGCCCGCCGCAGACGCGCTTGTAGTCCCAGCCTTCGGCGCTGCCGACGCCGTTCCAGGGTTCGACGACCAGCAGGCGAACATTTTTCTTCGCGGCGACAATCGCTACCGCGGAGTCTTCGACGCCGGGGGCGATAATCACTTCAACAAACTGGCGGTCGACAATCAGCTTGGCAGTAGCCGCATCAAGTGGCTGGTTGAACGCAATGATTCCGCCAAATGCAGAGGTTGGGTCGGTAGCAAAAGCGCGCTCGTAGGCTTCACCAATACTGGCCGCTACTGCCACGCCGCAGGGGTTGGCGTGTTTTACGATGACACAGGCTGGCGCTTCGAAGCTCTTAACGCATTCTAGTGCTGCGTCGGTATCGGCGACGTTGTTATAGGAGAGCTCTTTGCCTTGTAACTGACGGGCACCAGCGATGCTGCTCGGGTCGGCGTTATGCTCAGCGTAGAACGCTGCTTTCTGGTGTGGGTTTTCGCCGTAACGCATATCTTGCA
>CAJQNE010000108.1 GCA_905479545.1 uncultured Gammaproteobacteria bacterium
TATATTGCCGGAATTGAGGTCTACATCAGCAAAAATAGGGGTAGCTCCCGCCGTTACCACGCATGAGATAGATGCCAAAAAAGTGCGCGGAGTAACTACGACTTCATCACCTGGGCCTACGTCCAGAGCTTGTAGCGCTAAATCTAAGGCCAGCGTGCCATTGCCAACCGCTATTGCGTAGTCGGCATGTACATAGGCGGAAAATTCTTTCTCAAACTCCCTGCCTTCCTGGCCAGTCCAATAGTTGACCCTGTTTGACGATAGCACCCGGGCTACCGCCCCGACCTCTTGATCCGTGTGCTGCGGCCAAGAAAGAAAGTTACTATTCATAAATCGATCGCCTAATGAATGACTGTTTGCAATATATACCGAACGTCGCCTATTAAGCTCCACGCTTCGATATATTGTAAGTTCAGGTTGACCTTATCGGGAAAGATAACCTCGGCATTATATTTCTCCGGTTCTCGCTGATTCGCAAGAATAGTTTCCTCATCGCGATATTTGAGGGTCGCCGGCCCGGTAATCCCCGGGCGTATTAACAGGACGCGCCGATCATTGCCGGAAAGCAAATCTGCATACCCGGGCACATCGGGCCGGGGCCCTACAAAGCTCATATCTCCACGTAAAACATTCCACAACTGCGGCAGCTCATCAATTTTAGTCTTCCGGAAAAATGCGCCGAGCTTGGTAATCCGTGGGTCGTTAGCACCCGTTACAGTTGTTTCAATTCCGCTCATCGGGCGCATGGTCCGAATTTTTATCACGTCGATCAATGCTCCGTCTTTTCCAACCCGCGATTGAATAAAAAAACCACTGTTTCCCGTATCCCAAGCTGACAACAGATAGGCGACCGCAACAATCCACCATGTGAAGCAAAGCCCTGCAAAAGACAAAACCAGATCAAACGTCCGTTTTTGTAATGCTTGTAGCGGGCTTAACCCGTATTCGTTAAGCGCCATAACCTAGCTTTCGCAGCGTGCTTCCAACCAATTGTTCGAGACTATTAACGTCGTCGACGGTAAGCGCCGACCGCCCCTTACCAACACTCTTCGCTGACACTTTCTCTACTGCTGAATTAACCGCATCGGGATCAATTTTAATATCTAAAAAATCCAAAATGCGTTGCAGCTCTTTTACGGGAGAAGTAACGAAATCTTCGTACTTCACTCGTATCAACCTGTTAGCCGGATAGCTCTCAAATGCTTCAAGCGACGACTCCACGCATCGCTGCCACTGAATAGCACATACTTCATTTAAAGTATGAGACGCTAGTATCTCCTCCATCCCATCAAGTTTCGGCCCCCAAAAAGCCAGCCGTTTCTCGGAAGAGAAGAGTCGATAAATTCGATTCCACGAATATCGCAGCCCGTAGAACGGTAAATCAAGCGCTGGTACAAAGCGCACTTTTTCCAGGATATAGCTAAAATTAAGCTCCGCCGTCCAACGCAACTTGGCTGACCCTGTCGCGTCGATACCATCGCGATATATGAAAATGAACTTTGCGTCTGGCACAATTTCATCAACAAACGGTACTCTTAACGAATTAGCGCAGGTTTTTTCTATCAGTACAGGCGCAGCCATTTCGGAACGCATCGCATCAAACTTTGCCCGCACATAACGGCTTACTTTAGGTGTAGCACGACCCCTATCAATTTCGTCCGACGGATAAGTAAGATTACCGTGCCGCCAAATATAATTAATCTCGTCGCAAGGCCAAGTTCCCACACCAGAAAATGAAGTTAGGACATCTCGCAGCATGTTGGTGCCTGAGCGCGGAGCACCGATAATAATTACATTTTGCTCTTTCACATTAGCAACCTTGATATTAGATTCGACCAAGCAGGCAACACGACTGCAGGCGAAAAATTTGCAGCGCCATACAGTGCCGCGCTTTCGCGATATTGCTTTACTCTTCGAGGATCAGCAGCCAACTCAGTAATACACGCAGCAAGCGCGAGGGCATTCCCTGGAGGAACAACAACCCCAAGCTTGTTTTCGACAACAGACTCAGCAAGCGATGCATTACTTTCCATTGACACCAACAGAGGACATGCCTGCTCTAAATAGACCGTCGTTTTGCTGGGATAGGCGTATTTACAAACGCCCTCAACCAAGCTCACATAACCTATACTCGTCTTTGTCATCGCTGATTTCGCGACAGCAACCGGGTGATGCCCTACGAACCGAATATTTGCTCCAGTTCTTCCCGCCATCAGCTCAAGCTCGCCACGCGCCTGACCATCGCCCATAAAGACCGCTTCAATTTCATCATTTTTCGCCAACTCCGCCATTGCTGCAACCAGTGTCTGCAGACCCTGGAAGCGGCCAATATTGCCAGCGAACAAAATAGTAAACTTATCAGGGTTGATTTCAATTTCCGCCCCTCCAACGCTCACATCATCCGGCAAACTAAAATTATTGAGAATAGCTATATTAAAGCCGTGTCCACGCTTTCTTTGGCTCAGAGACCGCTTCATATCCTCGGAGAGCACAACGACCACATTGGCAAATTGGCAGGTAAGACTGTCTAAAAAACCTAGGCACTTGTGAACCAGCGGATTGCTAAATTCTCCGGATATATTGCCAATTTCCGGGTGGATATCCATGCAATGATAAATAAATTTTGAACGAGTAAGCTTCGCGACCGTCATTGCTACAAACCCACCCATAACCGGCGGAGAAGTAGAAATCATAATTGCGGAATAACGCCGCAAAACCAAGCCATACCAAAATATGGCCGCACACAGCTTGAGCGCATTCAGCACCCGAATCACTGGCCGACCAGCTTCGCTGGGCAGGTTTAATCGAATGACCTTACCGTGAGGCAACTCCTCATTTTGAGGGACGGCATCATGTTCAACGGACGCTTTATATGAGGGCAATGCAGACAACACGTCCACCTTAAACCCATCCTCGTGCCACTGGTTTACAATG
>CAJQNE010000109.1 GCA_905479545.1 uncultured Gammaproteobacteria bacterium
TGCCAGTGTGACCCGGATAGGCTTTCGCCCCTGTTCTAAAACTATGGTTTAGAATTTTAGAGTTTTTGCTAGAAGGGGCTGGCAAATCAGATATCGCGTCTCGCAAGGTGCGGCACCGCTGCATCTCATCTGAGTTTACTATAATGTCAGACGTAAGACGCCGAATCCGGTTTTTCAATCTATCCGGACAGTCAGGGCGCAGTCTTTTGGCAATTTTGTGATTGTCCCAATAGCTTTCGTTTACCCATTTATCGATCAACAATTTGTCGATGGAGTGAGTTGGCTTTGGGAAGCTCCATTCAATGTTCAGGTCGCTACGGAAACCAACAATGAATACCCGATAACGATTCTGTGGAACGCCGTAATCAGCGGCGTTCAAAAGTCTGGCCACTACATTATAGGACAACCCATTGGGAGTGCCGCTCGTATGTACGCGTTCCAGATTCGATAGGTGATCGTACCAACTTTCAGCTGGTTTTCGAGTAATGCCCGGGTGCGAAAGCTGAAGTTTTATGTATTCGAAATATGACGCAAAAGTCTGCCGCGTAAGTCCCTTAACGTTTTCGAATATAAATGACTTTGGCTGGAGCTCTCGCACGGCTCTGACAGCCTCGGGGAACATATCACGATCATCGTTGAAAGCTTTGTGTTTTCCGCCGAGCGAGAATGGTTGGCACGGCGGGCCGCCTGCAACTAGGTCTACGGTGGCGTTAATATCCGGATAGCTGATATTTCTCACGTCATCTGAGGTTAGCCGCCATTTTTTAGCTGATGGGTGGCCTTGAGTTGCGTTGTGAGCAATGGTGTTACAGGCGTGTTTGTCTCGTTCAATTAAGGCAAGATGATCAAAGCCTGCGCTTTCTAAGCCCAAGGCCAAACCACCTGCGCCGCTGAATAATTCTATTGATTTCATAAGTTAAAAATAAATCAAAATCGGTTAAAGTGCATGTTCAAAACTCACAAAAATAGTAGCAGTTATGAGCAATAATTGTTTTGCTGTTTTAACCTACTAAATTGATAGTTAGTGTACTGTCTTCCCCGTTGACTATAGGTAACGGTATACAGGGCGGAGTAAGCAAATTCCGTATAAAGTAATGGCTCGTCAGAATCTTATCCAATGCATTTCAGAAAAACCGCGACTAGTGTAGGCAGGGAAAAACAATGAACTGGCCGTTATTTGGCTTGATGTGCATCGCGGCATTAATCGGCGGGCTGTTGCCTGTTCAGGGAGTGTTGAATACGCAGCTGGGCATGCGGCTTAGTAGCTCGTTACTGGCTGCATTGATTTCGTTTGTGGTGGGCGGCGTCGCACTGGTTGTGGTGGCGGTAATTACCCGTTCGCAGTGGCCTGCTATACAGCAGCTCCGTGACGTACCTTGGTGGTTATATGTTGGCGGTACGATTGGGGCCGCTTTCGTTACGGCCATTATCTTTATGGCGCCCAAAATCGGCATTGCCAATGTATTAGCAGCTGGCATTGTTGGTCAGCTGGTGGTGTCGTTATTTATCGACCACTATGGCTGGATGGGTATCCCGGTGCAGCCTCTGTCAGTTAGTCGGTTTGTTGGTGCCGGTTTGTTGTTAGTCGGGTTGTATCTGATTCAACGCGCCTAAGCGGCCAATAGCGGTAGTAACCGAAACAGCAAGAGCAGAAACAACAGGGCCAGCATTACGCTGGCCTTGCTGATTTTAAACTCTGATTTCCGGCTCGGGCTTGAAGCCGTGTTTTATCCGCCTGCTATTTTTCTGCTTCGTTCCGGCGACTTTTTGCTGCGACTTCAGTGCTGTAACAAGGCAACGCGGTGGCCTTCACCAGCAATAGTTCTGAGCTCTTAATCGCCTACGACGCGGGCAGCGCAGAGCTGGTTGTTCAGTAGTCTGAACTCAGGAGGGCAAAGCCGGTCGGTAGCTATACAAATCCACTGGTAACTTTGTGCGGAAAGCAGCTTGAATTGTAGCTATAGTTACTGTCGGAAATGATGGGAGTTTTTGATTAATTGCTTCGGTTGCTGGCCTGAGAATTGTTGGCTGTTGACTATCAATATCTACTGCAAAATGTTGTTATGGAGAAAAATGGTATGAAAAAACGTGCACAAGAACTGCTAGATAAAGTTAAAGATTCTGTAGGCGACCTGCGTGATCAGGTGGCCGAGCAGGCCAGTGATGCGGCTGAACTGCTTGACCCGGATGTATTGAAGGGGGGGATTGCAGTACTCAAAGACAAAGTTGAAGGCGGTCTGCGTAAAACACCGCTAGAAAAATATCTGCCGACTAAGCCAACAGCCACGTCAAAACCATCTGCTAACCAACTGGAAGCTCGCCGCCAGGCTGAAGGTGGTTACAAGCGCGCTGAAGGCCACGTTAGTCCCCAGTTTGGTGACCCGGCCGGCGACCATAACTCACTGGACGCAGTAGCGTCTGATGCGATGGCTGAGCGTCAGTCAGAACAGCAGCCGGTTAAGTCGGCGAAGTCGAAAGGCGGCAGCAAGAAGACCGCCGCGAAGAAAGCTCCAGTTAAAAAAGCCGCAGCTAAAAAATCTGTAGCTAAAAAAGCGCCGGCAAAGAAAGCGCCGGCAAAGAAAGCTGCAACCAAGAAGACAGCAGCTAAGAAAACCGTTGCTAAGAAAAAAGCCGCGGTGAAGAAGTCGGCTGCTAAGAGCGCCGCAGCTGCAGCGCCCAAAAAATCAGCTTCGAAAAAGGTAGCAGCCAAGAAAGTTGCGCCCAAGAAAGCAGCCGCGAAGAAAGCAGCGCCAAAAAAAGCGTCAGCAAAAAAAACCGCAGCTAAAAAAGCTACTGTGAAAAAAACAACGGCTAAGAAAGCTCCAGCTAAAAAAGCGGCAGTGAAAAAAACCGCCGCGAAGAAAACTTCGGCAAGAAAACCAGCGGCTCCGCGTAAACCAGCAAGCTAGTTACTGCGCAGTTTCTTCAGTAACTAAAAAGGCCGCCCATAATGGGCGGCCTTTTTAGTTTTACAGTTTAGCTGTACCAGTTAGAGCCTAAGCGATACTGGCAAAACGCAGAACAGCCAGAACAACAACAATCACACCAATAATATAAAAAACGTTTCTCATCTCAAACTCCAGGTTGTTTTTGCAAGTACAGGCCGCTGTTATGAGCAGCGGTTGTGACACAGGAATAGCTTACAATCCTGTGGTGAAAAATATAGCGCTAGCTATGTGTCTAGTCAGATTCCTGGACAACAACTTTTTTGCTGCCGTTATCTTCCAGCGAACTTTCTAAGTTAGCGTGCTGATAACCGCTAACGTAGAAAACGCCTTTGCAATCGTTGCAAGCATCAGACCATAAATATTAACTAACTGATATTTAAAGAAAATTTTAAACGAGGAAACTTTTGGCAAGCATATATCGGAAAAATGTTCCGCTTAGTCACTGCGGGCAGCCGTTGTTTGGCCAAAATACTTATCTGCGTCCCGAACCCCCTCCAGCAAGGCGGGATTAAATTCGTCGTCCGGTTCGCCGTGCAACACTGAAATATCCCCCGTGCTTTCCATTACTACGGCTTTTACCTGGCCGAAGTGCAGCACGTTGGCCTCCCGCAGTTTAGCGGTCAGGTCGCCATCAGTTACATTGGCAAAGCGCAGGTTATTCTCAATAGGTTTGCCATTCGCCATTAGCAAAATGGGGTCGTTATCAACCGCATCACGCAACCAGGCTTTTTGTCGGCCTAAGGCGATAACTTTTTGGCCGGCAAATAATCCGCCTAGCGTCACTGCCGACAACAATAGCGATGGAGAAGGCGACGATAAGGCTCCGGCGAAGAGGGAGCCGATCGCTACCGTCATCGCAAAGTCGAACGCCGACATCTTTGAAAAGCTGCGCAAGCCGAACACACGGGTATAAAGGATAATAACCGCATACATGAATACGGTTGTCACCAGCGTCATGAACACGGCTGTCCACGAGGTAAATATCCACTCACTCATATTAGTCACCCGTTAGCTGCTGGTGCTGGTCATTATCGATTTGACGTTAACGAATTCTTTTACGCCAAAACCGCCATGCTCACGACCGTAGCCAGAATCTTTCACACCACCAAATGGCAAGTTAGGCTGGGCTAGCGCGTAGCCATTAATATTCACCATGTCGGTATCAAAGTGATCGCGAGCCAGCTTTATTGCTGCTGCTTCATCTTTAGAAAAAATGCCGCCGCCCAGACCATAGCGTGAATCGTTAGCAATTCGCATGGCATCGTCGGCATCTTTCGCTTTAATCAGCGACGCAACCGGGCCAAACAACTCATCGTCATAGGCTGGCATGCCTGGCTTTACGTCGTCCAGCAAGCTGGCCGGATAGTAGTAACCTTCGGTTTCCGGAATTTTGCCGCCTAATAGCAAGGTGGCACCGGCTTTAACCGAGTCCTCTACCTGCTCATGCAGGTCGTCGCGTAAGTCTTCGCGAGCCATCGGGCCAATATCGCTGTCGTCGTTTTCCGGAGGGCCGGATTTTAACGCAGCGAGTCCGGCTTTGAGCGCGTCGCGAAAGGGCTCGTAAACCGACTCGACCACAATAAATCGCTTGGCCGCAACGCAGGTCTCACCGTTGTTGTACGTACGGCCTTGTACAGCCAATTCGGCAGCTTGTTCAATGTCAGCGTCAGCCATCACGATGTAAGCATCGTTGCTGCCGAGCTCCATCACGGTTTTCTTTAGGTTCTTACCTGCCAGTTCAGCAACGTGTCGGCCGGCTTTATCACTGCCGGTTAGCGTTACGCCACGAATTTCCCGCATCGGTATCAGCTCATCGATGGTTTCATGCTCACAGAACAGTAACGAAAATACCTTCTCTGGCAAACCGGCATCTTTGTACAACGTGTGCAGAGCCTCAGCGCAGCCCCAGACATTACTCGCGTGCTTCAGTAGCACGGTATTGCCTGCTGCCAGATTCGGAATGGAATATCGAACGGCTTGGTAGAAAGGGAAATTCCACGGCTGAATGCCAAGAATCACGCCCTGCGGGCAGTAGCTAATAACTGCTTTGCCGCCTTCGAAGTCGCGTTGCTCATCAGCGAGCTCGTCCGCCGCGTTGTCGGCAGTCCATTGGCAAATGGCTGCGCACAAGTCGATTTCGTCTTGGGCATGCGCCGGCTTTTTACCCATTTCACGGGTCATTAGCAGGCTGAGGTTTTCCTTACGCTCGGTAAGCAACTCGCCGATGCGGCCAATAATTTTTAGTCGCTGCTTTATCGCCATTTTTGACCAGTCGGCGAAGGCCTTATTGCTATTACGAACTACCGACTTAGCCTCATCAGTAGAAATAAGCTCAAACTGGCTAAGGGTTTTGCCAGTGGCGGGATTGGTCGTGCTTTTAGTAGCTGCCATGTCGGTGGGCTCTGTTGCGAATTTAACTAGTCATTCGCAAGCTTTGTGCCACAGCGGTTAAGTGTTTGAATTAATGTGTATTTATGCTGCTGGATAACGGGCCAGTTTAAATGTTAGCGGTAAATGCTACCGAATAACATGCTTGTTCAAGCGGTGAGTGTTAGTCACTCCATTTTAACCAGCCGGTTTCACCGCCGTCGGCAGCGTTAAGTTAAGCTGCTTTCTTAGCGGTCACCCGTTCATTAAGCTCAGAGGAGTTGCCAAAAAATTTGCTCGGAATACTACTCGCGCCACGTTGCGGGTAGTAGTGAAATTCCCCCGTCACATCGTCAGGCACTACCTTAGCCAGAACGGCTAGAACTTACTCACAACCCGCGCCAATATCCTCGCAGCTCTGCATAGTCCCGGCACGGGTCGGAAAGGCTCGCTTGGAGAGGAAGTAATAACTTAGCCGGTCGCGGAATAGTGTGTCGTTCAACAGGCGGGCATCGGCAGTATCGAAGCCGGTTTCGCCTTCAACTTTCAGCCAGCGATCAAACCAGGCGAGGGTGTAATACTGGGCAACCGGTTGCGCCCAACCGGTGCCGATATCGGTGCCAGCTGCATCAATCACTTTGCCGCCTTCCCAGCTTGAGGCGGGGAAGGACGGTAGCAGTGACCATTCGTAATGCGCTGCTCCGCGAATATTGATTTGGTAGCTTGGCACGCTGCTGTCTGTCCACAGCTTGAAGCCGACATTTTTTTCCTCTTCGTCCGGTCGCGATGCGTACGGCGTCGGGTCTAAGAAATAGTCGGCAGATTGGCCCATCGACGGCACGCGCGGTGTGACCGTTATGCCGTCAAGATTGGTTGCTAACGCCAGATTGTCCCAGGCAACCATAGCTTTTACCGGGTTGGCGCTAAGTGTCGCACCGGGCCATTCGCTTTCGCCTTGCACAACTGATACACCAGTGGCGCCTAAAGAATGCCCGGCGATACCGAAGCGGTCGCGGTCGAGCAGGGCGTGGATTGGGTTGAAGTCGGTAGTGGCTGCCATGCCCATATCCTGCATCGGGCCGGGCTGACCTTCCAGGTTATGGGTGTAAGGTGAATCGGGGGTTGAGAAAAAGAACTCAATGGCATCAATAGTATTGCGTCGGAATACAGCTGAATTGGCGTTGCTACCACCGTCACCATTGCTCGCGCGGCTATCCGAGCGGCCTTGAGCGCGAACATCAAACGTCATCACAATGTAGCCATGTTCTACTAGTAGCTGGGCTGCCCACCAATATAAGGTTTCTGGTGCCTGAACCGAGCCACTGGTAATAGTAATGCCGGGGTAAGTTTTACCCGTATCCGGATTGGCCGGAGCCCATACCCTGCCATTTAAGCGGGCACCTTCAGAATCGTAGAAATTCACTGGCGTCACTACGCCAATGGTTCCATACCAAGGATCACTTTCCGGATAGCGGAACGGGTCGCCGACGCAATTTTCGCCCCAGGTTGCACAGATGTTTTCGGTGCTGTTCCAGAACATATCGGTAGCCGTTCGTTGAGTGAACTCAGCAAAATTTGCGATGCTCTGTGTTCTTAATCGCTGCTGAAACTCCATGCTAGCGACCTGTTCATTAGGTGCTTCACTAACCTTGGCTAAGTTCTCTACTTCACATTGAGTGAATTCCGGCGAGCCCGATTCGGCGGTCGCACAGGCGGCCCGTTCGATGGGCTCTGACGGACCGCCATTGCCCACGCCACCGCCGCCAGATTCACCCCCGATAGCGCCGGGGCTGCTACCACCACCGCAGGCGGCCAGTGCCAAAACTGTAGTGGTGATGCTGGAACGTAAAACGATTTTTATGCGGTTCATGGTGACTCGCTATGCCTGTCGGCACTCAGGTATTTCCGAACTCGGCCGGGCCAAGCCCGGCCATAGCCGAACTTAGCCATCAGCACATATTTCTGCAATTCCACAGCGGCGGTTTATCTTGTAACTGCCTGCCAGCCCGGCTCCCAGGTCTGGTTAAACGCCGGGCTGGCCCAGCCCAGTGGGAATGGTGCACGCTGCATTTGCTCACCGCCGGTAATCAGCTCGCCTAGCTCATCCTGATACGTTAACCACGGAATGGTTTCGGTCCAGGCTAAAGGCTTTTTGCTGTAATCGCAGACGCCGGTAGGGAATAACGCCTCGACTTCTTGCCACTGTTCGTCGGTCCAGGCCATGCTCGCTGGCTCATATTCGGATCGGTCTATTGGTTTTAGCTGACACTGAACCATGTCGCCAAAGCGGTTGTTGTTGCCGGCGACAGTACGCGGTGTGCCATAC
>CAJQNE010000110.1 GCA_905479545.1 uncultured Gammaproteobacteria bacterium
ACATGCGAGTTCCGAAATCCAACTTGATCGGTAAGCCCGGAGAGGGCTTCGTGATGTTAATGAAAGAGCTTGCCTGGGAACGACTGATGATCGCCATTATGGCGGTAGCCGGTGCTGAGGCGGCCTTTAAACATACGCTCGACTATGTGAATGAGCGAAAAGTGTTTGGCAAGCCAGTCGCAGCCTATCAGAACACTCGATTCACACTGGCCGAAATGAAATCAGAAACCGCCATGGCACGGGTATTCGTCGACCGCTGCATCGAAGAAGTGTTGGAAGGCAAGTTAGGCATCGACGCAGCGGCGGCGGCCAAATATTTAACTTCAGATTTGCTGACCAAGGTTATCGATCAGGGCGTGCAGCTGCACGGCGGCTACGGCTATATGCTGGAGTATCCCATTGCCAAAGCCTATATCGATCATCGTGCGATGCGAATTTTCGGCGGTACCAACGAGATTATGAAAGAGATTATTTCACGGATGCTATGAGCCCCGTTTCCCTCTTTTTTCAGATAGCTGACTGAGTTGCCGCTTTCAATATTACGACTACGTCAGTCACTGACTTCAAGTGAGATGTCTTAATATGAGCACAGAAGTTCGTTTTGACAACAAAGTTGCCATCGTTACCGGTGCCGGGAATGGCTTGGGCAAATTACGCGCGCTGCATCTTGCTTCGCGCTTCAGCATAACCTCGGTTTGGGCGGTGCCTGCGGCATCACCGTGTATCAGGCTGCATAACATTCCTTCTGTGATACGTCGCTTTCATGGTTGTTATCTCTGCAAGCGCGGCGCACCATTCCAAAGTGGCCTGCCGCTTAAAAACTAACCACACAACAAGCAGAGCGGGAGATTTCGTCGATGGTCAAAAATCAACCTCGTGCAAGCCACCAGTCGATTAACTGGTGGGATACGCTTCCGCTCGACTACCGGCGCAGCATTGACACTACCGCCGTGCATCATAGTGACCCGGTCAAGGTTTACAGCTCAGCAGCGCTCGATCATATCGGCCGTTCTGGATTAGGTTCGCTGGTGACTGCGGCGATGGGGCCGATGCTGGCGAGCCCAAATAAATTAAGGCAGGAAAATCGGCAGCTCGATTTTTATCGCCAACAGCTGGATACCCAATCAGTCGATGCGTTGTTTCCACTGCCAGAACGGGTGCAGGTAGAACACTTCGCCGGAAGGAGAATTGCTGACATTAATGTCGCAACGTTGCGAGCAAGAAGTGATTTTCAGCCGTTGCTGCCCAAGCTTCGTGTCGACTACGCAACTCAGCGCCGCAACGGTTTCGCCCATGCCGAGCACTGGACGCATAACGATGGTCCGCGTCCAACGCTCATGGTTGTACACGGCTATCTTTTGCATTCTTCGGGGTTTTACCAGCGGCTTTTCGACCTGCCAAGGCTGTTTCACAGCGGCTACGATATTCTGATGGTTACGCTTCCGTTTCATGGGCGGAGGGCGGAGCGGCGGCACCCGTGGAGCGGTTATGGTTTTATGGCTGGTGGCCTTAGTGGCGTCAACGAGGCAATGCGACAAAGCATTCATGATCTCCGGATATGGATGAATTACTTGTTAGACAACGGCGCTCCTTCAGTTGGAGTAACGGGCCTCAGCCTTGGCGGATACTTGTCGGCATTGTTGCCAGCTATCGATGATCGGCTCGCGTTTTCGATGCCCAACTCGCCAGTCGTTTCGCCTATAGATATGGCGTTGGAATGGTTACCCATTCGTTGGCTTATGCTTCCAGCAATGCGGCTTTCGGGCGTAACCCTGCCGGAGTTACGACACGGCACAGCGCTACATAGCCCGCTGAGTTGGCCCAGTAAAATTGATGCCGACCGACTTTTCGTAATCGGTGGCGCGGGAGACCGGTTCACCGCGCCACGGTATGTGCGTCTGTTACAACAGCACTGGGGTGGCGAGCGAGAGCACTGGTTTCCGGGCAATCATTTAATGCACTTTCAACGTACCAATTACCTTAATGCAATGCTGGCGTTTATGAACCACCATAGCGGTCTTGGAGACTCGACCGGAGCGCCTAAATTTACGACACTGGAAGTAATGTGATGACTAATACGCTTATTTCTACTTTTCTGGTTTCGCCGTTTACGCCGGGTTTAACTTCATGGGTAGTTCGCTAGACCGAGCGTAGGGGCAAATAAGTCGCTCCAGCGCAGATTGAACAGCGGCAAGGCAATCCACCCCGCCGTGGAGTTGTCGTACGTTTGCGGCTCGGGACAGCCTCAACCATTCGCATTGGTAATGTTGTCCTTTGGATTTAGTGCCTGCAGTGAAACCGAGAAAGCGACTTTGTGTCCTGAGTTTGAAGCGCTTCTGACTGAGCTAGATGATGAATTAGAGGATTACAATCGGCTTGATTATATAGTTCTGGTTGAGGTCGCTGGGCCAGGGGAAACGGTTATTCGACGCCCACCATGAAGGTCCGGTGCCAAATTATTGAAGAGCGCTTCCTGCCCAAAACCGAGGGTTGGCGGGCACGTTAAAAACGTGAATAAGTCGGAATCTTAGATAAGCGCTGAGTTCACTTTATAAATATC
Organism: uncultured Gammaproteobacteria bacterium; assembly: GCA_905479545.1. GTDB lineage: Bacteria > Pseudomonadota > Gammaproteobacteria > CAJQNE01 > CAJQNE01 > CAJQNE01. Next base: position 2,561 of record CAJQNE010000110.1, read on the forward strand.
TAAAGGTTCACTCGGGAAGGAATAATAGCGAGCAACGGCGACATCGATAATTTGACCATATCGCCACCGCTGCCAACTACTTGGAGAAGACAATGAAAATACTATCGGTAGCAGGGCTAATACTGGCGCTGAGTTTGGTGGCCTGTGGCGGCGGTAACCAAAGCCCCGGTGTTGATAATGGTGACATTTCCGGAGGTAATGATAAACCTGTTGGTGGCGGCGACGGAGGCGGGGGAGGGAACCCACCTACTCAAAGCGCTGAGTGTGGTGAACCGACCGATGCCGAAATGCCAGCCTCTCCAGCTCCGGGTACCTCACGGGCCGGCTTGTCCTGTGCTATTCATATTCCCATTCCGGCCAACATGGAAATACCCGGCAACCCAACTGGCGTCATCGCGTTTCAGGTGTTCGAACCTACGTTATTTGAAGGCGGTGAAAAGTATCCACTGGTGCTGGAAGGTCACGGCTTTTCCCAATCACGGCAAACTGAGCCCAGCGACACGGGTACCGCAGGCTTGTCCGTGCCTAACGGTCCTATACTGGACGCGGGTTACGGGGTTATTAGTATAGACCAAGCGGGCCACGGTGAAAGCGGTGGGCTTATTCGCCTGTTGGATCCTGATCAGGAAGGGCAGTTTTTAATTGCGATGCTGGATTGGGCGGAGCAAAACCTCGATTGGTTAGCTACCGGCCCGGATGACGATGCGGGCGAAGAGAACATGCTATTAGGTGCTGTTGGCCCCTCTTACGGTGGTGGCTATCAGATGCTATTGCATGCTGTCGACCCGAAGAAAAGGCTTGATGTGATTGTGCCGCAAATTACTTGGAATGACCTTTCCTATAGTCTTTTTCCTGGGACCGTTCCGAAATCACTCTGGGCCACTGCATTGTTTGGCTTGGGAAACACGGCCGGCAATGATCTGAATCGCGGAAATTTTGACCCCTTTGTGCAACGAATATTTATTGATGCCTTGGCGCAAGGTGGCGTTAGTGACGTAGGGTTAGATTACACCCGCTACCGCGGATTGGGATACTTCTGCGATGCTGGACAGACCCCGTTATTGACCGGAACTAACGGCGATGATGGTACCGCGACAGCAGCTGGAACGCCTTACAACGTCGATTATGCCTCGCCTATGTCACCGAGCCGCATAAATGCGTTCATTTTCCAAGGCATGCGTGATCCGCTGTTTAATTTCAACGAAAGTTTTGCAACCTATCAGTGCTTAAAAAATCAAGGCGGAGACGTTCGCCTGCTGACCTATCAAAACGGTCATAACACTATTCCTGTCGCGCCTGATACTTGGGTAGATCCGCAAAATTCACTAATCGGCACTTGTGGCGCGATCGACCCTACTGAGGTAGCAGTCAAAGTTTTTGATCGATATTTGAAAGGCGATACAAGCATTGACTTGGATGCAGAGCTAACGGCCCCTGATGAAATTTGCATGTCGCTCCATGGCACGGATGCCGTGGCTATCAAAGCGGATGACTTTCCGAAAGGCAGCGTCAATACGGTCGAGAAAGCGCTACCCGCCAGTACACTGATTGTGGGAGTGACTCCTACGCAGACGTTAAATGTAACGGCGGTTCCAGTGGATTACGACTTCACAGCTGATGGAGGCGTACTTGCGGGCATTCCACTATTGGACATCAATGTTGAAGTGCAGTTGCCGCTGCAAACCCAGACGCTATGCGGCAACGGTGGCGACATTGTTGCACTGCTCGGCGAAAATGCTGATGCCATATGTAGTTCCATAGGCGACGACGATAAAATTGTTGTGTTCGCGGGCATTGCAGTGAACGCCACCGCCGATGATTCTGGAGCATTCGGCCAGGGTTGGGTATTGGAAGATAATCAGGTTTATCCCATTCGCGGGTCGGGCCGGCATGTTATAGAACTAGTGGGAATAGGCGCGCGCTTGAATGAGGGGGCGCAAATTGGCGTCGCGTTTTTTGGCTTGCATGAGCAGTTTGTCGCTGAAGGCGGGCTCAATGCGGGTAGCCCGACTGTACTGCCGGTGGAAATTACCGGTTCGGTGCACATGCCGTTACTGACAGGCGATAAGTACCGAGAGTTGTCAATCCGATGATTTGTAGCTGTGCAAATCTAGATGGTACCTCTCGCAGTTTGTAGCATTTACTGCTCTCGCTCACTGAGCGCTGCAGCTAGATTTGCGCCGCTGGCGTAATCAGGGTCATAACGTTGGTGAAGTAGGCGCTCGGA
>CAJQNE010000111.1 GCA_905479545.1 uncultured Gammaproteobacteria bacterium
TTCAGCCTGAGTCTCTTCATAACGTTGTACATTGCGCAATTTTTTCCACCACTGCGAGGCCTCGTGCAATTCAGCACGTTGCTGACTGACGCTACCGTTAGCTCGCGCCAGCTCAGCAGCAACCCTGTGCCAACGAGGTAATAGCAAATTCGCCCCCGTCTTGGTAATCAGCTCACGACTACGTGCCATTTTTTCATCTATAGCAGCGCTGTGGTTCAAAAATGAACGTCGAACCAGCGACGCCGCTGACCAAATTAACCACGCCTCAGCCTCCGCTACGGCAGTCCCTCGCTTCGCTGCCAGCTCAGCTGCTTCACTCGCCATCGCGCGAGCTGCACGCGACTGACCACCGCCCAACTCAATATGCGCCTGCAGCACTAACAACGACGGTAACTGGTTGACGCCAATGCCGTGCTCGCTAACGAGCTTTCTGGCACTCGCCAAATATTCCGTAGCCTTTGCCCAGTTGCCTGAATCTATTTCTGCCGCCGCTACTATCCGGTAGGTAGCAATTAAGACTAAAGTGTTACCACATTGAATAGCGGCTTGTAGAAGCAAGGGCACGTCGGACGCCACCGACTCCGCTTCGCCTCGCTCAACCGCTAATCGCAGTAACAGCATTTGCGCTAGCAGACGATTCTCGGTTTCATTACGCGCCACTGCCAGCGGCAAGCTTTCCTGCAGTAACCGCTCAGCGTCGGCAAATTCACCCTGTTCGATGCAAGCCCAGGACTGAAAAACGAGCAGGTTTACTGAAGGGCTCCGACCCAATACCTTCGCGCCTAACTCAGTGTCACCGTCCGCAATCTCCAACCCCTCAGTTGCGGTTGAAATGGCTTCTGACAATTCGCCCAGTTGAATATCAGCCAATAGCAGCCCGGTCATAGCGACTAATATCAGGCCGACATCCTGAACATCGCTGTCTGCACCTTCATTCAGTCGCGCAATAGCAGCACGGTAATGATCGCGCGCACGGTGTAAATCGCCAAAAAACAACTCACTGGCGCCAGTGGATACCAGTAATGAAGCCTCATCACGCGCAGCAGGATTCTCGCCTAGTAGCGCCTGAGCCTCAGCCACCAACTCAGGAAGCTGCTGACTATCGAAGCCCTGCGAGCCGCTATGCACAATTAGCCGCATAATAATTTGCAACCGCAGTGGCGCAGCCCGGCTATTCCCTTCGGGCAGCTCTCTTAGCCACGCCAGTGCCTGCTGCCAACGACGAGCGGCTTCCGCCGGATCACGCTCGAAGTACCAGAGCGCTGCAGAATCCTGACTTGCCGCAGCGGGCAGCCAATCATGTGCTTCGGAATAGTGAAAGGCCGCTTCACCAGCCGCTTCGGCAACCAGCTCTCCATCAGCAGTCATGGCCGCGGCAACCGCTGCGTGTGCCGCCTGCCGCTGCTCAATGAGTAGCGCTGCGTAAATCACATCTCGGGTTGCCGTCTGCAAAAACGCATAAACAATGCGCGGCTGCTCATTCACACAATAGATGAAATCATCATCGACTAATTCACCTAACTGCTGCACCACCTCGGCCACACTGGCGCGACTGCTGTGGCTCAGCAAACCCGCATCAAATTGTTGGCCGATAACGGCCGCAAGCTGTAGCAGCTGTTTGTTGGCGTTCGGTAATGCATCGATCCGGGCCGCAACTGCCGACTGAACGGACGGCGGCAACTCAAGATCACCACCGCCTACCAGGTGGTATTCACCATTAACTCTTTTGAGTCGATTGCGACCCTGCAGCATCCGCACCAGCTCTTGAACGAACATTGGGTTGCCGCCGCTGCGCGGGTGCAGCGCCGCCGCCAGTTTAATCTGCGGTTCATCTGCATTGAGCATTTCAGCCAGCAACTCAGCCAGCTTCTCTTCACTGAGAGGCTTAATGTCAAATTCAGTGACCAGTTCAGCGGGCCATTTCGGTTTGTAATCTGGCCGGTAAGTCGTAAGCAACAGGGTTTTACTGTTTGCCAGGCGATCCACCAAATACATCAACAACCGGGACGAAGCACTTCGATGATCAAGTAAATGCAAATTTTCGATGACTAACAATAAAGGCCGGTTCATACCCCGGTCTATCAAATGCTTGAGGATGTCGATCATTCCCTGAGCAAAGTCTTCGCCAGAGAAGCTTTCGCTGCTGGTCTCGTACCCCAACAAACCCAACATCACACTGTAATCAGGCTGCCAGTCACAGTCTTTGCAGAGTTGGTAAAAACCGTATCGCAGACGGCGTAAAGCCAACTCCCGACCATCCGTCGGCCGCACAGCAAATATCTCCCGAATTAAATCGGCATAGGGTTGCAACGGTGCGGCTTTGTAGTCCGAACGACCACGCAACTCGATGAGAGCGATACCCTGTTGCCGGGCATAACGGCCAATTTCATAGCTCAGCCGACTTTTGCCACTGCCGGTTTCCCCCCGCAAGGCAATCAGCTCGCCATTGCCCGCCGATAAATTATCGAGAGCCTTACGCACGTGCCAAAACTCATGATCGCGACCGACCATTGCCGGCATGCCCTTTTCACGAAGCACGTCGAACCGGCGCCGCTGGGCTTCCTCACGCCGCAGCTCGTAAACCTGCATGGGCTTACCGCTACTTCTATCCAAGCCATGGCGCCCCCGATCGCGCCATTGGAACAAACCTTCAACCAATTCAACCGTAGGGCTGGCAGCGTAAATAGTACCGCCCTTCGCCATGCCTTCCATTCGAGCCGCCACAGCCACCGTATCGCCTTGAGCGGTGTAATCACGGCGTAAGTCGTCGCCAATTCGGCCAACCACCACTTCGCCTGAATTCAAGCCAATGCGCACCGCCAGTTTAATGCCGTGCTCATGACTTAAATCTACCGCCAAATCAGCAACCCGGGCCTTTATCCTCAACGCCGCCAGACAACCACGACGAGCGTGGTCTTCGAACGCTACAGGCGCACCGAACAACGCCATTACACCATCTCCGGTGTATTGGTTAATCGTCCCTTCGTAGCTATGGACAGCCTCGGTTAGAATCGCGAAGAACCGGTCAAGAATGCCGTGCCAGGCTTCTGCTCCTACGGCTCTGGATAGGTCGAGAGAGCGTTGAATGTCCGCAAATAACACAGTGACTTGCTTTCGCTCGCCCAAACCTTGCGACTTTTCGAACACGGCAGACTGCAAATGTTTGGGCGTATAGCTAGCCGTCAGAGTGGCGCCACACTGCATACAAAAACGTGCATCATCAGGCATAGCTGACTGGCAATTAGCGCACTTTTGCATTCAGATACCGATCCTTAAAACGAGGCGTCAGAGACGCAGTAATACGGCCAATTACGCCGTGATAAAACTCCCCCTTTTTTCCCGATATCGAGCGTTGTAATAAATCTTTTTTTATAACGATTTTTCAGTATCGCCAGCCAATGCCAACAAGCCAGGCTCCATTAGCAATACATAGCCATTAAAACCGCATCTTCGCGCCGCTTTCCGTCTAACGGATAATAACCCCGTCGCACGCCGTGTTCGATAAAGCCAAACTTTTCGTAAAGCCTAATGGCCGGGCTGTTCGACTTTCGCACTTCCAGAAAAATATTATTGGCTCCTGCCGCCTGAGCAGTCGCAACCAACTGAGTTAGTAAACCATAGCCATAGCCCCGACCGTGAAGATCCCGATCAACGCAAACATTTAGCAGCTGAGCTTCATCTAACACCAAGAGCAAAACGAAATAACCCTTAACCACATTTTGTTGCATTGCAACATAACAACTATAGCCCGCCCGTAAGCAGTCAGCAAAGGTTTTTTCACGCCAAGGGTGGCTATAACAACGCTGTTCGATAGCTAATACTGCGGATAAATCATCAGCAATCATTGGCCGCAGGGTTAGGGTATCCGCCGTGGTGTCAGAAGTTGCCGCGGATTTAGCCTGAGATTCTGTAGTCACACGTCCACCATTAATCTAAAAGCTATTTTTGCGACAGGCTTAACGCCACACACCAGCATCGACCAGCGGCTTGAGTAAACGCCATAGCTGAGCTTTCAACGGCTTCTGCAACTGTAATTCGCGCAGTGAGGGAGCACTAATCATTTCAATATTGTGTTTAACCCCGTTGACCTGAACCGATTGATGATGAGCCACCTGCCCCGGTGAAAAGCTCCAGATGCTTCTGGGCGCTAGATTTTTGGCGAGTAACTGCGCTTGAATATCGTCAGGCGGCGTAGACCACGCCTCTACAACATCCTCAGTAAGGCCTACGGCAATCACGATATTGGCAAGCAAGTCACCTAACTCACCCGACGGAAAACTACCCGCCCCGGCGACTGCCTGCTCCTGGAGCTCATCCCAAACTACCAGCAGTGGCACTACTTTCATATCAACAACAGCAGGCGCTGTATCAGATGTCGGCTCAGCCGGACTAACCACTACCGACGGCTTAATCGGCTCAGGCTCATCGATAACAGTTTTCACCGTAGTTTCAGGCTCGTTTGTCACCGGCGCAGCTGGCGCTACCGGCTTTGCCGCAACGGCTACTGGTTTTGGCGCTGATAGAGACTCGTCTACGGACGCGACTTTATCGACACTGACAACCTCGCCACGGAGCTGCCACTGAGGCAGGCCCATTGCTGTAAGCCAGGGATTCGTCACATTCACGGTCACACATCACCGCGTTGCGGGTGAGCACGTTGTTCGGGCTGTGCGGCACGGTTCAGTGCATTGATATAAGCCTTGGCGGAGGCAATGACAATATCCGTATCGGCGCCCTGGCCGTGTATCAACCGCCCGTCCCGTCGCACGCGCACGCTAACCTCACCCTGCGCGTCAGTGCCGCTGGTGATATTGCTCACCGAATACAGCTCTAACTCCGTACCGCTATTCACCATGCTTTCAATAGCTTTGAACGCCGCATCGACCGGCCCACCACCTTGCGCGCAAGCGGTTCGCTCCTCACCGTCGATAGCGATAGTCACACTAGCGTCCGGTGTTTCACCGGTCTCGGACGTTACCTTCAGCGCGACGAGCTTAATACGTTCTTCTGCAGCGTCGTGGCTGACTTCTGTAACCAAGGACTGGAGGTCCTCGTCAAAAATCTCGTGCTTTTTGTCGGCCAAGTCCTTAAAGCGGGCAAAGGCTTCGTTCAGTTCGGCCTCAGACTCAAAGGTTGAACCTAGCTCGGCCAACCGGGTACGAAAAGCGTTTCTGCCGGAGTGCTTACCCATCACCATGCGGTTAGC
>CAJQNE010000112.1 GCA_905479545.1 uncultured Gammaproteobacteria bacterium
TACCATCACCTTATTGGTACCGTTAGCCAGCTGGTCGTGAGCAAAACGAACGGCCTGCATACCGGAGCCACACATCTTGTTGATGGTAGTACAACCGCAGCTGATCGGCAGGCCGGCACCAAGCGCGGCCTGTCGGGCCGGTGCCTGGCCCTGGCCGGCCATCAACACATTGCCCATTATGGTTTCGTCTACCAGCTCAGCGGCCAGCCCGCTGCGCTCAACCGCCGCTTTGATGGCGACCGCGCCCAGCGCGTGGGCCGACAAGCCAGAGAATTGTCCGAGCATTGCGCCCATCGGTGTGCGCGCGGCGCCAACGATGACCACGCTATCAGTATTACTTTTTTCCATTAGCCAACCCTTACGTGTGTGGAAGTACTGTGCATAACATAGCTGCCCGGGGCATCTTCAATCGGTTTGAATTTGCGGTTCCCCAGACTTTTCGGTGCTTTTTTTAGCGCACCCGAACGTTCTGACAAGAAGTTGCGCCATTCCACCCACCAGGTACCGGATCGGTGTTCAGCGCCATTCAGCCAGCTTTCAGAATCGTCTGCTGTGTTATCAGCATACCAGTAGGAAGATTTTGGGTTGCCGTCGGGGTGAATAACCGCGGCGATATGACCGCCGTTCGAGAGCGCAAATACGGTTTTTCCGCCAAACAACTTGCTGGATTGGTAACAGCTAGGCCACGGCGTAATGTGGTCAGTCTCACCGGCAGCGATAAAGGCGTCACAGTCAATTTCCGACAAATTTATGGTCGTGTCCATCACCTTCATTTCACCCTTCGGCAAGGGGTTATTCAGGCCAATGTTGAGTACGTCACAGTGTAAAGCGGCAGGCATGTTCATTGAGTCCAGGTTCCAATACAGCAAGTCCATGGCCGGCGGTTTTTTACCCAGATAATAATTGTTGACGAAATTATTCCAGATCATATCGGTAGGCCGTAACCAGGCGAATGTTTTGGCCAGGTCAGTGCCGGGCAAATAGCCTTTGCGTTGAATTTGAGCCGAGGCGACTTCTGCCAGCTTGGGGTTCGAGAAGCCCATGAGCGGCGAGCCCTTATCCATGTCCAGCACGGTCACGTTAATATTCAGGCTGGCTAGCCGGCTGCCTCTACCGGTAGCGGCCAGGTAGCCGGCCGCCAGACTGGTCGCAATACCGCCGGCACAGAAACCGACAAGGTGAACTTTGTCGCTGCCGGTAATGGCACAGGCGGTGTCAATGGCATCAACAATGCTTTGCACGTAGTCGTCCATGCCCCAGCTTGAGTGGTGCCGCCCAACATTCCGCCAGGATAGCGCGAACGGTTGAATACCCTTGCTGGAAAGGTATTCAACCATGCTCCTGCCGGGCGACAGATCGACCACATAAAACTTGCTAATCATCGGCGGCACGATGACGATCGGAACTTCCTGTACTTCCTTGGTTAGCGGCGCGTACTGCAGTAGTTCGTAACGGTCTGTGCGATGCACCACCGCGCCCTTGGAGCAAGCCAACGTTTCACCGACTTTGAATGGCGTCGGGTCGACGCTGGCAGGTAGCCGGGTCGCCGATTGTTGGTCGCGGATAAATTGCCGGGCACCCTTAACGAAGTTGTCGCCGCCCTGGTCGATAGTCGCCTTAAGCACTTCGGGATTAGTGAGTGGGAAATTGGTCGGTGATAGCGATTCGATCAACGTTTCCAGCGACATGCGGGCGCGTTTTTCGGCCGACCAATCCAGGTCAGCTACGTCCACCACACCGCGGGCGGATTCAGATAACGACAAATAGCCTTGTTTGATGCGGCGGAATACCCAGTTTTCCCACGCGGGGTCGCGGAAGCGGCGGTCGCCACTTTTGGGTTGTAGCGTCGATGTGCCATTCGCCACACGGCCGAGCTCTTTGGCGCCTTCGCTGATTATCGCTAACGCATCAGCAGGTTTTAGCTTGCGGGCGACCTTGATGGCACCGATGCCGGGCAGGCGACGCTGTCCGCGCTTGGCGGCCTCAACCAGTAGTTGGTCAAGGCCTAAATCACCGGCGCCGCTCGTGGGATGTTCTGAATGAGATGAACTGGAAGTAGTTTGCATAACATGTTCCTGAAATCGTTGAATCAAGGGGTTGAATCAATGGGTGGCAAGGAAGGACTGAATAATGGGTGACAGCTCATCAGCACTGGTTAAAAGTCCTACATGGCCGTCATCAAAAATGTGGTGCTTAGCATTAGGCATAAGCCAATCAATGAGTGTTGAGTTAATGCCGGGCACCATTCCGTCATGTTCGCCGGACATAACCAGCGCAGGCTGTTTCATAAAGGGCAAAAACGGCAAGCTGGTCCAGCCGAGAATGGCGTACTGCTGATAGCACTCGCCGCCCGAGTTGGGAATTTCGCGCTTCATAATGTCCAGCAATGCCGGGTCTTTTTTAACCTTGCCGCCGTACAAATTTGCCGCTATCTGACGGCCATTCACCGGGTGAAAGCGTTTTGGCCAGATCACTTCGCGGAGCGTCGAGAGCGACGGTTTCATTATGGGAGCGGGTCCGGTACTCACCAGCACTAAGCGGCGGCAGCGTCGCGGGTTTTGTTTGGCGAATTGCTGAGCAATGGCACCACCCCAGGAGATACCTAAGAAGTCAACTTGCTGTACCCCCAGTGTGTTGAGCACCTGGCCGATTCGTTTGGCGTAGCCGCTTAGCCGGTAGGGCAAGGCGGGGCGTGGTGAGCCGCCGATACCCGGAGGGTCGAGGCAGATAAAACTTAAATCGGGATCGAGTTTATCAACCAGAGGCTGGAATATTTCGGCACTGGCACCAAAGCCATTCAGCAGTAGCAGCGGCGGTTGGCTGGTTTTTCCAGGTCGATACATTACCCTGAAAATACTGAGCCCCACTTCTATCTGCCGGGGCACAACCCCGAGTACATGTTCTGTCATTAATCACTATCCGCTGCCGCTTGCCTGCAAAAAGGTTTCGGGCGTTTTGTGTAAGAGCGTGCCCGACACCCCAAGTGGGTAATTTCAGGCAATAGCCAGACAGGCAGTCGCTCACACCGCCAAGGCGTGAAGGCTTCTACTGTTCTTTCTGTTGTGCTCTGGAGCCGCCAAAATACCGGCACCACGACCGCAGCTATTGCATTGCGTCAGGCTGATCGCCGTTAGGTTTTTAGTTTAACCAGCAGGCCATAAACCTT
>CAJQNE010000113.1 GCA_905479545.1 uncultured Gammaproteobacteria bacterium
GATACAGCAAGGAAGGTGCACATGCCGAGGAAAAAGGCGAGGGCAAGGTTTTCAACAAATACCGCTTTGATAAAGAGGTTGATATAGGCTTCCATTTAGAGAACCTCCGTGCGGTGAACTTGATGAATCTGGAAATCCGGATCTTCTTTTTGAGCCGGTTTCCAGGTGCGTAAGCCCCAGATCATAAGGCCAATAATGAAGAAGGCACTCGGTGGCAACAGCAACATGCCATTACTTACATAAGAACCGCCGTTACTCGTTAGGGTGAAGATTTCATAGCCCATCAGTGAACCTGAGCCAAATAACTCACGAACGACAGCGACCACGATCAGAATGACGCTGTAGCCTAGGCCATTACCCAAGCCATCAATGAAAGAGATGCCGGGTGGGTTTTTCATGGCGAAGGCTTCAGCACGGCCCATCACGATGCAGTTAGTAATAATCAAGCCAACAAATACCGAAAGTTCTTTGGCAGTTTCGAAAGCGAAAGCGCGTAGGAACTGATCCACCACAATTACTAGTGAAGCGATAATCGTCATTTGCACAATAATGCGGATAGACGACGGTATGTGGTTACGGATAAGGGAGATAGAAGCGTTCGATAGTGCGGTAACCACGGTTAGCGCCATACACATCATCAAAGCGGTTTCTAGCTTAGTAGTTACTGCGAGTGCTGAGCAAATGCCCAAAATTTGCAGTGCGATTGGGTTGTTGTCGACCAATGGGTCGATCAACACCTCACGTTTAGTCTGTGCCATTACCGCCCCCTAAGACCGTACTTTGTCGAGATATTTTTTGAAGCCGTTTTCGCCCATCCAATATTCGATTAGATTAGCGACACCACGTGTCGTCAGTGTTGCGCCGGCGAGGCCGTCGATTTCGTATTTAGCCTGATCACCAGAGCGGGCTGCTGAGCCTTTCACTACCGTAAGCTGCGGCTCACCGTTGGAGCCATAAACTAGCTTTCCGGGCCAATTGGCTAACCATTGTGGGTTTGCCACTTCGCCGCCAAGCCCGGGTGTTTCCGCCTGATCGTAAAAAATAACGCCTTTTACGGTTTGTGCGTCACTTTCAAGTGCTAGATAGCCACGCATGGTAGACCACAGACCATAACCGGATATCGGCAGGATGTAATATTGCACGCCGCCAGACTCACTCTTGGCAAGAAATACCTGAGCTTTATTAGGCCGACGTTTGATTTTAGCAATGTCCTCAGCAGCGGGAATTTTCTCGCTTAGCTTTGGATCCTTCGCTGCCGCGCGTTGATCAAACTTGGATGCATCACCCTCGGCATAGTTGCCGGTATCCAGATCAACAAGTTTCGGCTCAAAAGTTGAAAACTCTTCGACAATATTCATGCCGGGCTCATAGCGGCCGACTACTTGAAGTACGTTTTTCTGTTTATCCAGCAGCTTATTGGCTTGCTGCATGGGGCGCAGACCGACCGCAGCACCGGATACGATGATTGAACACACCAAACACAGGCCGCCAGCAACGATGAACGTTTTTAGCGTGCTGTCGTTGGGCATAGTACGAATACCAGGCATAAAATCAGTCTCCTTCGACCAATCGCAATTAATTAAGTGTTATAGCGCTGTTGAGGCGCTATCAATAGCCGTGCGCTTTTGACGGCGCTTCATGTTCGCTTTTACTACGCCGTAGTCAATCAGTGGCGCAAACATATTGGCAAACAGGATGGCGAGCATAATCCCTTCAGGGAAGGCGGGGTTCACGCCCCGGATTATGACGGTCATAAAGCCGATCAGCGCACCGTAAATCCAGCGGCCGGTATCGGTCATTGCTGCTGAAACCGGGTCGGTGGCCATGAAGATGGCACCAAAAGCAAAACCGCCAATCGTGAAGTGCCAGTACCACGGCAGAGCATAAATGGGGTTGTCTACACCGCCGACCAGATTAAACACCAACACCGTGGCAATCATGCCGAATATCACGCCGAAAATGATTCGGTATGAAGCAACGCCGGTCCACAGCAGGAATGCACCGCCTAAGATGCAGGCCAGGGTTGAGGTTTCACCCAGTGAACCGGGTACCGAGCCAATAAAGGTTTGGAACCATGTGAATTGACTGGTGATTCCTGCTACGCCGTCTTGTGCTGCAAGCGCCAGAGCGGTTGCACCTGAATATCCGTCAACCGCAACCCAAGCTTCAGAACCGGACATGTACGAACCGTAAGCAAAGTACAGAAACGCTCGGCCGGTAAGTGCCGGGTTAAGGAAGTTTTTGCCAGTGCCGCCAAATACTTCCTTACCGATTACCACACCAAAGGTGATGCCGAGTGCAGCCATCCATAGTGGAATGGTTGGGGGCAGGGTGAGCGTAAACAGGATGGAGGTAACAAAGAAGCCTTCATTAATTTCGTGGTTACGAATACCCGCAAAGATCCCTTCCCACAGGCCGCCAACAATAAACACCGTCGCGTAAACCGGGAGGAAGTACCACAGGCCGTGCCAGAAGTTATCCCATACGTTTGCCGGGTTAAGGCCTGATAGCATTGAGATTAGGCCACCGCGCCAACCTTCAATACTGGTTAAGCCTTCGGCAGC
>CAJQNE010000114.1 GCA_905479545.1 uncultured Gammaproteobacteria bacterium
ATACCATGGCACGCGACGATACAGCCAAAAAATCCGCCGCAAGTTCCGCCAGCGGCTGGCTATCCAGGGGTTTCGAGGCATTGGTCGCTCAACCAGATTCCGAGCGCTGCTTCGATGTGATTATTGTCGGCAGCGGCTATGGCGGGGCAATAGCCGCTGCCGAGCTCGCTGGCTTCACTCCCGAAAATGGCGGGCGTCCGCTGAGCGTTTGCGTGCTGGAACGCGGTAACGAATACCTGCCCGGTAGCTTTCCCGCCCATTGGGGTGAACTCCCGAAACACCTGCGCTTTAATGGCAACGGGGCAAAAACCGGCGGTGTAAGCGAGGGCCTGTTCGACTTCCGCTTAGGCGACGACGTGAACGCATTAATGGCGAGTGGCTTAGGCGGCGGTTCGCTTATTAATGCCGGAGTAATGATTGAAGCTGACGATAAGGTGTTTGACGAGCGCTGGCCTGTTGGCTTACGAAAAAACGCTGCTGGAAATGCTGCCAAAAACTCGCTGAATTACCCGCTCACACGGCAAAAGCTGGGCGTAAAAAAGCACAGCTCAGGCGAAGAAGCGTGGACGCAGGATGTTGGCGGCAAACCGCTAAAAATGCAGCACCTGAACAAGCTAGCCAATAACTTTGCTAACGAAGCCAGCTTCGAACCGGCAACCATTAGTGTCAACATCGCTACCAACGAACAAACAGGCGACAGGCAAGCTATTCTGCAACCGTGCCTGCAGTGTGGCGACTGCGCTACCGGCTGTAACTATGGCGCAAAAAAATCGCTCGACACCAACCTTCTGCTAGAAGCCGCAAAAAATGGCGCTGAGCTTTATACCGGCGCGACCGTGCTACGTTTTGCCCGGGTAGCGAGCGCTAACCACAGCGACAATGGAACCGACGGCAACACCGGCTGGGAAGTACTTGTTACCTACACCAGCAACCGACTCAAAGAGCGACTCGGAACACCCGTAAAGCTCCGCACCAAACAGCTAATTATTGCCGCAGGTACTTACGGCAGCACTGAGCTGTTGATGCGTTCGCAAACCGACGCACTGCCATTTTCGGCGGCGCTAGGCAGTGGCTTTTCCAGCAACGGCGACATGATTGCTGCCGGCTATCCCAAAGAACATAGCAGTGACAGTACTGAGGTTAACGCCATTGCTTCAGAACGTGAGCCACCGCGTAGCCGCAAAGTCGGCCCCACCATTACCGGCATAGTGAAACTGCCGACGAGCAATAAAAACCATCCTCATATTATGGTGCAGGAAATGGCGGCCCCCGGCCCGATGAGCGGCATATTCAGCGAGCTAGTTACCACCAGCCGCCTACTGCATAGCCTTGGTACTCAGGATAAAAGTCAGCATGAAAATGGCCGACCAAAACTCGACCCCGCCGCAGTAGACCCGGCCAGCATTAAAAAAACCTCTATTTATGCTGCCTTTGGCAACGACGATGCGGAAGGCAAGCTGCAGCTTTGCGCCGACCATAATCGCTTCGCTGACGAACAAGGCGGCTTGACGGTGCACTGGCCCGCGCTGCGAAACCACAAACTATTTGATACCCAAATTGAGGCTTTAGAAAAACTGGCTCCCGAACAAACCATACTGCCAAACCCCGGCTGGCGAATGCTCCCAAAAAGCCTGGAATATCTCAGCAGTAACGTCAGAGGGCCGTTGCTTACCGTGCACCCGCTTGGCGGCTGCCGCATGGCCGACAATGTTGCTAACGGTGTGGTTGATGAGTTTGGTCGGGTATACCAACCGCAGCCAGACAAGGCCGATGACGGGTTACCGCCGTGCTACCCGGGCTTGATGGTTTTAGACGGTGCCATTGTGCCCAGTGCACTGGAAGCCAACCCTGCCCTAACTATTAGTGCGCTGGCGCTTCGCGGTATTAGCGAGGCACGCGCTGACTTCGGCTATTGGCATGAAAACATAACTGCCGACGAATCAATAAAGCCCCTACCCAACAATCCGATTACCCACGCCGATAATCCGCAGTGGTTTGAACAGCGACCGTGGTTTCGCGACGTCGAACAGATGTACGCTGACGAGGAAAAAATTCTCAAAGAAAGGCAAAACTCCGGTGATACCGAATCGTTCGACTCGCGAATAACTTTCGCGCCACCACCTTCTATCGGCAACTTCAGCGAACGGCTGAGCGGTGAAATAGCCATTGACGGCCATAAAGACAAAGTCGTATTGGAGCTGACACTGCAGTTTGAGCCCATTCAGTTAAGCGAGCTATATACCCAGGGCGGTAGATTCTGCCTGCAACTCGCTGATAACCATGGTAAAAAATCAAGCCCACGTGGTGATAGTCGCTTGCGGCTTTATGACAAACAAAGCTGGGAGACTTTGCAGAGCAGCCACCAACAAGGCAGCAGGCTGGAGCGCCAACGCGACCAACTGTGCTTACTCAGTACGGAACTACATGGCGAATTGCGGCTATTTGAGCGTGCAAAAACCAGCCACAGAGGCCGGGTGTTTTTCACCACACTACGATGGTTACGCATGCGCGGCGCCCGCGATATTGTGCTGGGCCTAATGGATCGCGGCCGGCACTACTACCAGCGCTCATCGCCCAACCCGTTTATGCGGGGACTCAGCAAAGTTCTCACCCGTTTTCAGCTGCTCGTTATCCGGGATGTGCTGCTCGGCTTATGGTCGAGTGCCCGACGGAAGCCAAAACCGCTCACCGAGCAAGGTACCAATCAAACCACCCGAAAAGCCCAATCCAGACTAAAACAAGGACTCGGCGAAAACCTGAGAGGTATCTTTGCACTGGCCAGCCGCGGTGGCGAGATACGACTAATGAACTACGAGCTGCAGGTTGGCGAACTCATCGTTGACAGCAAAACGGGCCAGAAAACCACGGCTACGAATGAGCAGCAAGACCTTCGCACCCGGTTAGCCTCGCACTTCATTAAGAACGCCAAAATCACCGCCCAAAAGCGTATTAACTACCGCTGCTTTAGTAGCCCGATGGCGCAGCTAACACTGCTGCCATTAAGTGAATACCCCGGTAAAAAAACAGGCTTGCTCCACACCGGGCTGTTCCCCAACCGAACGAAAGGCAACGTATTGGCGCTCGACTATCAGTTCATGGTCGACAAAGGCCAGGCGCTGTTTAAGCTGCACAAACAACATAGCCAAGCGACTGCAATGGGTGAGATTGGCCAATGGGGCTTCTATCTATTCCGCTTACTCCTTGGCATCCACATCTGGTCATTACGCGCACCCGACAAAGCCAGCGACCGGACCATTAGCCGCCTGCCACAACCGCTGCAAGGCATGCCATCGCTACAATACAAGTGGTTTACGGTCGATCACTACCTCGACAAAGATGGCGAATACCGTTCCGCCATGATGCGGCTAAGCCGGTACCCGAATACCCAAAGCCTGCTACCACCGGTGTTGTGCCTGCATGGCTACAGCGCCAGCGGCACCACCTTTACCCACCAAAGCATTAAAGCCAATCTCGCCAGCACGCTAGCGGGCCTGCACGGCCAACCGGAGCGCGATGTGTGGGTATTGGATATGCGCGGCAGCCCTGATGTAGCGGGCAGTGATTATGAATGGTCTTTTGAAGATCTCGCTTACACCGATATACCGCTGGCAGTCGATTGGATCTGTCGTGAAACCGGCCATCAAAAAATCGATATCGTCGCCCACTGCATGGGAGCGGCAATGGTTAGCATGGCCATTCTTTCAGCAGACGAAAACCTGCCAGTACCCGATTGCGACTACACGGATCGCCTACCCACCGCCCGAAAGAACCTTCCTAACAATATTCGCAAACTCGTAATGTCGCAGGTTGGCCCAACGGTAATGCCAACACCGGCAAACCGCATGAAGGGTTATTTGGCGCGTTTTATATTGCAGCACCAACCCGGCATTCATTATCACTTCCGGCCTGGAACTACCCGTTTGTTGGCCGAGCAGATGCTCGACCGACTGCTGGCGGCGCAAGATTATCCACGGGCAGAAATGCGCGCCGAAAGCCCACTTCGCCCTTGGAAACGGCTGGACCACATTGGCTCGCGCCGCCGTATTGATGGCTTGTTTGGCCGTACTTTTGAGCTTGACCAGCTGGATAAAAACACGCTGCTGCATCTGGACGATTTATTCGGCCCGACTAACCTTGCGACCATCGCCCAGGCTGGCCATTTCGCCCGTTGGTTTTCCATCACCCAGCGTGATGGTCGCACCCATTTTATTAGTCGCAAACGACTGCGGGATCATTGGAAAGACATCCCTACCCTGTATTTGCATGGTGAAAAAAATGCGATGATGGATGTCGCAAACCGCAAGCGAATGCGCTGGTTGTTTGACGGTGCGGGTTTAGGCGACAAGCTGAAATGTATTACCTACCCTAACCACGGCCATCAGGATTTACTGATAGGCAAAAACAGCTCAGCAGTATTTCGGGACATTTGCCATTTTTTGGACGAGGAAGAGTCGGGCGCCACTAAATCAGCCAGCGCTGATACTCCGCCACCACCCGCCAAAATTAAAGTAACGATGAGGGCGCCCTGGAGCGGCCCTAAAATCGGCTTGGAGGAACAAGCCGTCGGCGACGTCGAAGCTAATGACGCCAACACCATTAGTATCGCTTTTGGCCCACCTCCCGATGACCTTGCCCAGCCCAGCTACATTCTGTTTATCGCGGTTAAGCCTTCCAGCACGCCAGCCGGTTTTGAGTGGCCGACGACTACTCCCCTTGAACTCGATGACGACCACATCGAGATTCACCCACTTCATAGCGATGAATGCAAAATAGAACAGGACTGGCTGGCGCGCCGGGTGAATCGGAAACTTTTTGACCGCTATGGCTCGGTGCTATTAACTCTGGTTTATACCGATCATGCACTGGATAAAAGCATCGCATCGTACAAACGGGGCAGTCATGCCTGTAACCCGGCTGGGGAAATTACGCTTAGTGGCCTAAAAGCTGAACCCGGCCTGTGGCAGTCAATCTCAGATGCACTGGTGGAAAAACTGGCCAATGCTCCTACCTCATTTTCACGCGGCCTTTTACAGCCTAAGCTCCGCCCCTTACATAGCTCTTCGGAAGACTCTCAGACCCAGCCATTGGCGGAATCGAATAGCGAAAATAACAAAGTCAGCTTCGTGTTCGGCAGTTGCCAGTTCCCACGCGGTTTGCTCGATGAGGCACCGGCGATGGAATCCTGGAAAGCACTCGGTAAGCGGCTCGACGACGCAGACGCCCCTAGTTTATTGCTACTACTCGGTGATCAGATTTATACCGACGCCACCGCCGGCGTATTCGATCCGGTTAATGCTGACGACCGCTTCAGCGGCCCTTATCAAAAGCTCTACCGCCAGCGAGAAGTTAGCAACGTGTTACGTCGGCTGCCGAGCACTAACCTGCTCGACGACCACGAAATAATTGACAACTGGGAGCCCGATGCCCGCGACCCACTACCCGGCCTGTTTGAACGCCTACTGGAAACTAAACGCGCTAAGCAAGCGATCGCCGACACACCTGCCTATAAGCAGTTGCAATCGTACCGCCCTAGAAAACACCCACGCGATGGCAGGCGCAGCGGCTCCGCCCGCGACCGTAAACTCAACCAATTAGCCCATGCGTTAATCGAGCACCTGGCGGAGGAAAATGACGCCGATTATTGCGCCAAACTAATCACCCAGTTCGATAACGAAGCCCTGGGCAAGGCTATTTTTTGGGAACCACTGCTGTGCGGCGACGACAGCAGCCACCCTCGGCTTGGCCTACAGGCCTATATCAAATATCAACGTGCTGGCGACTGGCGCATTACCCCGAACGTCGATGTTATTACGCCGCCGAAAGTCGGTGCTGAACCCAAATACGGTGTTCGAGCTGAGTCCGGCAGCAAGGCCGACCAGCCCAAGCCAGCTGCTGTCGTAAAAGGAGACGCTGATGTTTAAAAATGATGACCTGACTTATGTGCAGTACGACAACAAACCCAAAGACGTTGCCGAACCACAAACCAACCGCTCGGAATCAGTCTTTGACACCAAACTGCACCACTCCTTCGTGCACCGCGGCCTGCCGTTTTTTATGCTGAACTCCCGCACGCAGCGAAACCATCGGAATAACGGCACTGCTAAACGCGCTTTGTTGTTAGATGAGTTACAAATGCAGCGGCTGAAAAACTGGCTGATTTACGAAGATCAGCAGGGCACGAAAAAGCGGCCTGCCAACACACCCAAAATAATCGCCTCGCCGTCAATATTTCTACCGCGCCATCGCCGCTCGGTACAAAATGACAACGCTCAAATACACTCGGATAGTTGGGATGGATTCCCTGCCAGCCTCAACGACCTGTTGCGGTTTATCGCCGAAAACGAGCTACAGAACGTCGTTTTCCTATCCGGGGATTTGCACTTGGGGGTCAGCTGCGAGGCGGTACTTACCGCCACCGGCACGGGCGAGAACGGCGGTAATAAACAAACCCGAATACTGTCGCTGCATACCACCGGACTATACGCCCCCTACCCGTTTGCCAATGCCCTACCGGAAGAGTTACTCACTGAGGAAACCTTCAAGCTGCCTGCCGTAGAGGCTAGCAACCGCGATAGCTATGAAGTGAACTGCACGGTTCAAAACACCCAATTTCAGCGTGGCGAGGGGTTTACTCAACTAAATTGCGAGAAAACCGCCAGTGGTAATTGGCTAATCGATTGGGCATTTGATGCCGCCCGAAACATGCAAGCCAGCGGCGAGAAGCTCGTTTGGAATTCTGAGCACGGTATTCATAGCCGGCCCTGACTTTGGGAAACTCGCAGTAGACCGCTTGCCGCGATACGCGACAGTGGTCTCTCAAGGTACCCGCTGATCAACAGCGGAACCGACGCAGTCATAGAAGTTGAAAGCGGATGGGAAATAGATGGCCCGATGGGGCTGCACGATGTCGCCGATCAAACTGGCACTGAGCTTAACAACCTTGAGAGCGTCAACAGCCTACCTGACTTTTTTGTGCCAAAAACTGTTCGCATTCCGAAACAAAGCAATGCGATTCGCCATGCCGGCCATCGGTTTGAAGTTCTTGCGATGGATGGCCAGCGAGTCGGTCGGGTAGGTATTCATTCGATGGCAGAGAAAGCAGAATCGCAAAAAACCTGATCGCGCTCAGGGCTAGCCATCGCTGTAGTTTTGCGTAGAGTTAATTAACCTTATTCGCAAACAGCACGGAGCCCATTATGCCTACCGGTTTTGACTTTAAAGTCGTCGACCCTCACGTGCACCAATGGGACCCGCGCACGACACCGCGTTTAACCTCCGGCTTAGTGAAGGCCTTTGGCTGGTCACCGGGTTTGCTTAAGTTCGTTGGCAAAACACTGATGCCAAAGTCATCAGTGTTGTTCGTTGGGCCACTGGATAACGTGATAAATGCTTACCTGCCAGCCAACTATGCCGCCGACGCAGCCCGCTGTAACGTTGAGGCGCTAGTGCATGTTGAGGCGGGTTGGCACGATGAAAGCCCGTTAGGCGTGGTGGGCGAAACGCGTTGGGTGGATTCGCTACCCTTTGGTAGCGACACCGTGAAGCTCGGCGCAATCGTTGGCAACGCTGATGTACGAGCCCCGAACTTTGCCGAGGTGTTGGATAGCCATTTGACGGCCAGCCCCAAATTCCGGGGCATACGCATGATCGGAGCCTGGCATGAGTCCAAAGAGGTGATGGATTTTCATGATGGCCCCGGCCTGTTTCGTGAACCCGCTTTTCAGGAAGGTTTCTCAGAACTAGTAAAACGCGACCTGAGCTTTGAAGCCTGGTGTTATTCAAACCAACTCGCCGATGTGGCACATTTGGCGAGTAACCAGCCGGACGGTCGGATAATGCTGGATCACTTAGGCACGCCGGTCGGAATTTTAGGTCCCTTCGGCAAAACCCACGGCCAAACGGCGGGCGACCGAGCCGCTCTGTTCGACCGCTGGCAAGATGATATTGCCGCCGTAGCCGCGAATCCCAACGTTCACGCCAAGTTATCGGGCCTGCTTATGCCCGTACTTGGTGCGGGTTACGAGCGACGAGACTCGCTACCGCAAGCCGAAGAAATTGCTGAGCTTTTAGCACCAATGGTGGAACATGCACTGAAGGTATTCGGTGTAGAACGTTGTATGTATGCCTCGAATTTCCCGATGGATAGAGTCTCGGCCAGTATGGAAAACATACTTGATGCCTTTGCCCTACTGGTGAAACCGCAGGGTGCAGCCGCTGTGCAGCAGGTGTTCAGCGATAACGCCAGAGCCTTTTACAAGCTGGCCTAACAGCAGAGTGCTGGTCTGGTGCTAATCACCAGGCCAGGCTGCGCCATTCATGTAATCCATTTTCCCTAGCTTAACGCCGTTATGCCGCAGCATGTTGTAGGCGGTAACAATGTGGAAATAGAGATTCGGCAGCAAAAAATTCGTTAAGTAGTCATTGCCGACAAAACTCAACTCGCCCGATGGGGGTTTGATGGTTACCGGCTTATCCGCCGTATTGTCGTATTCAGCCTCATTCTGAGCTTTTAAATGCGCCAGCGTCTGGTCCAAACGAGCGATCAATTCATCAAAGCTATTCGCATCGTCATTTAGTGACAGTCGCTCGTTGTCAGTCAGCCGCATAGTCATACCGCAGGCTAAATCGGTAGCGATGCGGATTTGAGCGGCGAAAGACAGCATGTCAGGGAATAAGCGGAATTGGGTCAGCGCAGCCTCATCAACACCGTGTTCGGCGGCGTGTTTTTGGCCTATTTTTACGATGTGCTTTAGATTAGCCAGCTTATGCCGCACGACCGGTACCGCTTGCGCGTAAAGGTTTGTCATTCGATATTCCCAGAAGTTTAGCCTACCAGTTAAAAATACCGGCTCCGCTTTATGCAGCTAGCCTAGGGCACCCAACCGCAGCTTAGCAACGTTTTGCTAACGGTAATATTGCCCATTGCAGACCAACACAGTTGATCGCTGCGAGCTTTAGTGTCAATCTGCAATTCGGGTAGTAAGTTCTGCCCAGGCCTCTTTGTAAATGACAAAACGGAGCAACCTATGAAAACCTTAATTCACCGCGCGGGCATGGCTGCCGCGCTCCTGCTAACACCATTGATGGTGCAGGCAGCAGACCATCTGGATGGGCCTCAGGCATCCGCAATGCCCGCAGCTGATATTAATGATGTCTTGGCCTGGATGTCAGCGGACGCTGAAAGCCAGCCTACTTTGGTCAATTTGGTAATGACGGTATGGCCAAACGCCGGCCCGATGGCAACGTTTTCAGACTCGGTAATCTACACCTTTCACACCGGTAGCGCTGCGGGCTACGGCCAGGCCGAGACCAGCTCGAACATAGAATGCACTTTTGATGCGACGCAAAATATTACCTGCACCGTGGGCGACGTGACGGTAACCGGTGACGCGAGTAGTGAAACCGGCATCATGTCACCAAACGGTGATGTAAAAGTATTTGCCGGTTTGCGTAACGACCCGTTCTTCTTCAACCTGCGCGGCTTCCAGAACGCTACCTCAACCGTTGCGACCGTTGCGCAGACCCTCACAGCTGACGACTTAGACTCAGATGGCTTTCCGACCGCACTGACTGCCGCTCAAGCTATGTTGGTAGCCGGTCAACTTAGTGGCAACCCGGATGACGAAGACGCCGCGGCAGAAGACTTTTTCGCAAACTTTAATACGCTCGCCATCGTCTTACAGGTAGACAAAGACTTACTCACCGCAGGCGGCTCTATCCTTAGTGTTTGGGGCAGTACCCAACTCGTATCAGAGTAAGAGGAGAACCATCATGAAGAAACTAATTTTACTATCTATTACCTCCGCCGCGCTAATGACAATGGGGTCGAGCTGCTCCGATACCGAAGACCTGCCGCAAGAAGCAGAAGCTCCAGCACCGCAGCAAATTGACCGCATGGGCCGCGCAGCGATTAATACCGCTGTCACCGACCCGTTCTTTGTCGATGCCGACCTACACGGCGAGCGACAGGACGACTACAACAGCAACGACGACCCCTCAACCTGGGACGGCGATTTCGGCGCTCAATTCAGAGGCAACATGGCTATTCTGGATGCTCTGGATGCAATTGCCGGCAACCAGTTTGCAGCTGGCGAAGACGGCTCTCGCTATAACGCGCTAAGCGGCGTATTGACTGACGACCGGCTATACGTCAACACCGATTCTGCTGCCTGCAATGTGTACCTGGGAGTTGAAGCCAATGCCACCGAAATTATTGAAAATACCGATTGTGGCGGCCGTACGCCCTTGTATGACACCGTTGATGTCAGCTACTCGGTGCTAGCGAATGGCTCACTCGGCGATGTAGGCGACGGCATCTCAGCTGATTTGCAAGCGACCCACAGCAACACTGTGTTTCCATTCCTGGCTGCGCCAGTGATCATGAGCACGATCGAAGAACCTGGCCCGATGTAGAGGTTCTGCTCGGCTAAACGCCACAACAAAGTAAGAGCCGCTTTTGCGGCTTTTTCTTTGTCTAGTCGTTAAACTTCGTGATTACACTTCCTACTTCTCAACGCCTTACCAACCCCCGGAAACAGCATGTCTATCGTCCTCAGCGATTTCGCTAAAAAGCGTCTATTCCCAAAAAATCGACTGGATAAAATTCAAGGTGTAACAACCGCTGAATTTCAGCAGTACATAAATGACCACGAGCCTCTGGATACGCTCGACGGTTACGCGCCGTTCTGCAAATTATTGGTCTACAAAAACTGGACCGACACGCGGCTGATGGCGATTGAGATTACTGATAACAATCGCCCGCAATTACGCTCCGGCTATGAAGCCCGCACCCGCAAAGAGCTGCCGGTATTGGCTCGCTGGTTTGAGGGCATTGAGCCACCGCCAGCCAGTTATTTACTGGTGATCGTCTATGACCGTGAGCAAATGCATAAAGAAGGCGACAAAATTGATGCCGACTGGGGTGTGGTTGGCGTATTGCCCACCGCCGAGGCCCGGGAAACGCCGCTAAACCCCATCACCATTCTACGTAATGCCCTCGGCGTTGAAGAAGGCGGCTCGGGTGTTGCTATTGACCGAAAAGCCTACCAGCAAGCTGTAGACTTCTGGGACAAGCATGCTACCTGGAGAACCGAAAAATGAGTAACCGCTGCAACCCTCAGATAATTCGGTTCTGGGCGATATTCGACCTGATAATTACCGGGATACTCGCCATACCCTTTACCGCTGAACTTTTTATTCAACTGCTTTACACCATCAACGGCTTGCTCGGCAGCAATGGCTCACCACCGGCGTTCGATGCTATTCACTGGTTATTTGTATGTTTCACCGGCGGCCTCGGCGTGCTCTGGGCTATCGCCCGAATAAGCCAGCCCACCTCGCTCCTGAGCAAAATAGACGCAACAGGCCGACTATGGATGACGGCCCTACTGATATATTTTATATTCCTTCGCCAAGCCCCCTTAGCGCTATTATTATTCGTTGTGAGCGAGCTAATCGGTGCCCTGCACCAGCTCTGGTCACTACGCCGGATGGCAGGGGAAAGCAAAGCAACTCGCTAAAACCACTGCTATGAACTGACAACTGACTGCTGACGCTGTAGCGTTAGCCTTATCGTCATTAAGAAAACCTGCTCCAATACTGAATGAAAATACCCAAACGCTTACAACCCCTGTACGACAACGGCATTATCGACGAAGTAATCCGTCCGTTAATGAGCGGCAAAGAAGCTTCGGTGTACGTGGTACGCAGCGGCAACGATATTCGCTGTGCCAAAGTGTACAAAGATGCCGCTCAGCGAAGCTTTAAAAAAGCCGTGGAGTACAACGAAGGCCGTAAAGTGCGCAACAGCCGTCGGCAACGAGCCATGGAAAAAGGGTCTAAATATGGCCGTAAGCAGATGGAAGACACCTGGCAGAATGCCGAAGTTGATGCCCTCTACAAACTAGCCGCAGCCGGCGTGCGGGTGCCCGAACCTTACGGCTGTTTCGACGGCGTCTTGTTAATGGAGTTGGTAACCGACGATGACGGCAATGTCGCTCCGCGCTTAAACGATATCAGCATGGACGAACAGCAAGCGCTGGAGGATCACCACGTAATGATGCACTACGTGGTGAAAATGCTCTGCGCCGGACTAGTCCACGGTGACCTTTCTGAATTCAACGTATTAGTCGACGACTACGGCCCGGTTATTATCGACCTGCCACAGGCGGTGGACGCCGCAGCCAATAACAACGCCTTTAAGATGCTTAAGCGCGACGTTGACAACATGGCTGACTACTACGGCCAATATGCACCGCAGCTAATCGGCACAAAATTCGCTGAGGAAATGTGGGCACTCTATAAAGAAAGCGCGCTCAAGCCCGACACCCTACTAACCGGCCTGGTTGCTGAGCCGACTGAAGCGGCCGATGTTGATTCGGTAATGCAGGAAATTCAGGCGGCATTTGCTGAAGAACAAAAACGTCTCGAACGGCTGGATGGCGGACCTAAAGAACAAGAAAGTGGCAAGAACGACTATTCCAGCGAAGAGTCGCGTCGCTACTAGCTTTATTCTACCGACTTAGCAGGAAACGCCAGCTAACTTTGCCAGAACCTTAAACCGGCGGCCAGTCCATCGGCACGGGTTCAAAGCCCTGCGACAACATCCAATCACGCACGGCCTCACCGGTGCCGAACGGCCAGGGGCGCAATTTATCCGGCGCAACTAAGCGATATTCGTCAAGCTCTTCGTTCAACGTTATCTGGCCTTCAGCAGGCACATGAAAAGCGATAATTATCTGGTTCATTTGCTTAAACGTGTAAGTACCCACGAAGTTCGCCGTGGTGGCTTTAAGACCCAGCTCCTCCTCTACTTCACGCAGCACGCCGGTTTCGGCGCTCTCGTTGAACTCGAGAAAACCGGTAATCAACCCCATCATTTTTGGCGGCCAAAGCACGTTGTGCGCTAACACGACCCCGGCAGGGGTTTCAACAATGGCAGCCACGACCGGCGTTGGGTTGTTCCAGAACTGGAAATTACAATCGTCACTGCTACAGGCTTTAGCAGACACCGGATGGTCTTCCATATCGCTGCCGCATTGCGGACAGAAGTTAAACTGATCGGGCTTTAGCATAATGAACCTTGATCTATTACCAAACGATAAAAACTAACGGCAAAGGCTGGAGTGTAGAGTCTGGGCGGTATAAGCCAGCCGGGAAATTATTTAGCGGTTAATCACGCAGCTTAGCCGTTAGCTCCGCCACCCGCTTACCTAACGCCTTGGCAGTGGCCAAATCACCGGCAGACGGCGTCTCTTCCGGTGGAGCATTGCCACTTTGCGCCATAGCGCCGAGAAAACTGCCCATACGGTTGAGTTGGTCGGGCGTGGTGCTCAGACCATCCTCCGGGCTGGGCGGCATAACATCGCTGCCTACCCAGAGCATGGAGTGCTGGCAGGCATACACCACCAGCGTGGTAAGCGTTTGCAGCTTATCGCCGCTGTAGCTGCCGGAATTAGTAAAACCAGCCGCCACTTTATTGC
Organism: uncultured Gammaproteobacteria bacterium; assembly: GCA_905479545.1. Taxonomy (GTDB): domain Bacteria; phylum Pseudomonadota; class Gammaproteobacteria; order CAJQNE01; family CAJQNE01; genus CAJQNE01. The sequence goes on from CAJQNE010000114.1 coordinate 13,482, forward strand.
GCCAGCGCTGCTCTAACCAACGCTGTGAGCTGTCGTCCATAAATTGTTTAAACGGCGCAGAAACAGTGCCCATATAAGTCGGCGATCCAAACACAATAGCGTCGGCTTCGTCTAACTGCTGCCAGGTTTTGTCGCTCATGGTCTCAACATTAACCAGTACGCCATGCACAGCTGGCAGACCTGCCGCACCATCGGCAAC
>CAJQNE010000115.1 GCA_905479545.1 uncultured Gammaproteobacteria bacterium
AGTACTCGGCAACCGAGCGACCTTCGTTATCGTATTCAACACGTTGGTAAACCCATTTATCACCAGGACTTAGCATTGCGCTGCCAACGCCTCTTTCAAGACGGTCAAAATACTTTATAGACAATCCGTCCGGGCTCACGCTTGAGGTAGTAACCGTGCAAAATGCCGGCGGGTGCGGGCCGCTTATCGCAGGCCCACACTGAGTGGAACCAGCCCAATAGCGCATGGTTTGAGTCGACGTTCCGTCAGCGCGATTTTCCGCTATTACCCTGCCAAAAGCGTCGTGTTCCCAGGTAGTCGGGAGTAAGTTGGGCCCGGTTTTAGACTCGAGCTGCCCGGTACCAGCGTTATAAACGTGGGTTTCTTCGTGGTTTAGTTGGTTTTTAACCTTGTCAATGAACCTGCCTATTGAATCGTAGATCGTTGTAGTGGTGCGAGGTGTAAATGAATATAGAGGGTCACCGGAATTACCGCCGGTGGTGGTTACGATATGCGTATTGCCGAAGTCGTCATGCTGGTATGCGGTTGTCAGGTTTAAATTACTATCTCCGCCTTCGACAGTTTCGCTGGTAAGTACGCCTTTCGTCAGGTGGTAGTTGAAGCTACTTGTTCTTATCGGCGACAACAGGGTGTCCATATACCCCGGTTTAGTTTTCGTTACAGTCGCGGTTTTTAGTCTGCCCAAATGCCATAACGCAGGTTTGTCGTCATAGGTATTGACGGTAACAGTACGATAAACGTTTGTTGGTGAGGCTGTGTAAGGCCCAGCGTATGCATCCACGGTCACACGACTTACATTGCCGTTAAAACGGTCAGAATTATAGCCATCACCGTTGAATTCGTTACGAGACACATTGGTTTTGATTACATAATTGCCGTGATTAATCTCCCAAGTTGACGCTGCGCTTTCTATCAAGTTCGGCGCGTAAGTGACCTGACCGTTATCATGATGCAGCTTCGTCGCGTCAACGGTTGGAAATACATTTTCTGAACTCTTAAGCGTGCGACCATCGGCTAACTTCACAATCGAGTTGGTTCGCATGCCAATGAATGGAAATTCCTGACGGTACTCAGTAGTTTCGGTGCGCCCACGGGTTTCGTCAATAATATCGATTTTGGCGAAACCTAGATTCCCTCTGCCTTGCTGATGAACTTTGCCATTGTGATAGTGGTAACGGGTTTTCTGCACTCCCGTAAGCCCATCGTCAGTCGTGAAAGACTGTACTACCGGTATTGCGGCACAGTGATTCACCACCGGATAGTCAGTTTCGTAGTCTTTGTTGTAAACGCGCTGAGGGGTACCCTTAACACCCTGTGTTAAGGCTTTATAATTAATAGCTGTTTCTGAGCCAAAACCACTACGAATTGTAGTTACGACGTCTGGTGCAGAGCCTCTGGAGATTTTAGTACTTCTTTCGCCAGCAGAGTTTTCCGAATCCCATCCTTGGACCTGATCAACCTGCCCATCGCCATTTACGTCGATCATAACCCCATTTGCGTGAGCATTAGAATTACTAAAAAGAAAACCTGCGAAGTAGTCATTAGCGTCGGCTTCTTGCCATGAACAACTATCGCCGCCACAACTCACTGTTGAGTTAATGAACACAAAATGGCGTCCGGCTGGAGAATCATTCGGATTGCCACGACTGTAGACAATGTCCGTAAGCCCATCAGCATTCACGTCAACGAACGTACCTATTGACTTGCCGTTACCGTAGTCTCGAAAATCTCTCGGAAGTTTATAGTTGCTGCTCGGTGTCGCGCGCCATCCCCGACCGGTATTTAAATAAGTTTTATCCCGATAAACCAGATCTGGGAGACCGTCAGCGTTTACGTCTACAAAATCAGCGAGATTGTAGCTATCCTTGAATAGCGTATGTGGCGGCGCGTATGAGGGCGTTTCACTCCATCCAGAGCCTGTGTTGAGCCATGTTCTCGGCACCACACCACTGTGGTTGTCGCCGAACATGAAGTCACTCAGGCCATCGCCATTGATGTCGACTAGTTGCCCAGCAGTGTGGCCGTCAGAACGGAAAAGCACTTCAGGCAATTTGTACCCAGTATCGCCCGACGAAAAAGCCGAATCGCTCCAGACACAAGAGACTCCCTCACAAACACCCTCTCCGGAGGAGTTCAAAAATGTCGCATTCTCCGATGACCCAGTATTTCGTCCGGCATGACTTCCTTCGGTAGCAAAAACCAGATCACTTAAGCCGTCACCATTTACATCAACGAGCTGCCCCGTGCTTCGATTGTTTTTATCGATCAAAAATCGCTCATAGGTAAAAAAGTACCCCTGATAAAGTTCAGACTTATAAGGTAGGTCATACCTAGGATCTCTTTCCCATCCTGTCGGCTTATTAATATAGGCCATACTGTTCTGACGAGGACCAGTGTACTCCTCAGAAGTTTGAATAGGATTCGTACGCGCCCGCCATTCATGAGTTCGCATATGATCCGGTCGCCCATCGCCATTTAAATCGACCAATAAGCCGCGTCGATGTCCGTCTTCACCCGTTATGTGATCTCGCAATTTAAATGCGGCAGAAGGGGAGCTTTCCCAACCAGCTCCGGTATTGAGTCGTGTTTCGAGATAAGCGTTGGATTGCCCCACCCAGTCCGGCAAACCATCACCGTTCACATCAATTACCGTGGCAAGCGAATCCCCATCCCGCTCCCTCCAGCCACTTGGGGGGTGCCAAGCTGCACCGGTGAAACCGAAAGCAGGGTCATAGAATCCCGCCTGTTTATCATTCCAGATGAATTCAGTGGGTCTTGAGCAACTTGGCGTAGAGTTTTTGTAGCCACAATCGATGATAGAGGTCAAACGACTACGGCTGGTATAGGGCGCTGCTTCGTATTCAAAATTATATTTTCTTATTGGATTAGCGCCACCATTTACGTGCGTACTTATAGACGTCAAGCGACTGGTATTCTTAGAGCTTCCACCGAATCGGTAGGTAACAGTTGTATCGGGTCGTGAGGTGGAATAGTTGAACCTGACCTCGGCGTAGGGGGCTAGAGACAAGTCTTCATTGCCGGTATAGCGAATGTTGTCGAGCAGCTGCTGTCCTAAATAATATCGATAGTGGAAGTCAATGTAGTTGGTAAACGTATCTTGCTGACGGCTAATGAGCCAGGCATTAACTGCTCCAGTGATAGGCTCACCACCAGTTTGCCAAGCTGTTTGATGCTGAAGAACAATGTTTCTAGAGTTATTCGAACGACCGTACTCAGTAGTGATACCGGCTTTAGATTCGACTGTGAACCATGCGTTCGGCGAGTCAATATCACCGTCCATTTGGGTAATGCGAGAAAAACCATCAACCTCTGTTCGATAAACCGCTCCAGCTTTTCCGTAAGTTCCTTTGACGTTAACCAAACGACGTCCGTCGAGGCAAAGTTTGTCGCTACCATCAGCAAGTACACCTCGAGATTGACCATCTTGCACAATTGATTGCGGGCACAAGGCGATAGTTGAAATAACGTTATAATTCCAGCCAACACCCATTATCCCGTTGCCGGCCTGACTGTTGTAGTCAACGGAAATTTCTGGCTCCATTCCAGCCGTACCTGGCGGCACCGTGATTGGCACACTGTAAGTGGCTGCTCCTGAAAGACCGACCGTGAAAGTACCGCTCACCGAGCCAACTTCCTCAGCTATCGCTCCGCCACCCATAACAGAGAAAGCGGCGACAAAACAATAATTTCGAATGCGTGCAAATGACTTAGAAGTTGGCATAGCGTTTCGTTCCCCAAAACAATGGCTAGCAAATTTTGTCCGCAACGCTAATTCATATCGAACGGTAAATAAAAGGGGATTTTCTGAAACTTAAAACCCAGCTTTCAAGAAATTCACAAAAATGTTTTATAAGTTATTGAAAATTAATAATTTACTTCTAATTGAGAATCTCACATATTTTTTATGTTTTCGATAGAAGAATGTTTTATGTAAAGATTCGAACCAACCATGTTTTCGTTGCGCGCGCTCGCTATTGTTTTCGCGGAACATAACTCGCAATCGTAGCCCGACACTCAGCCAGTGTTCATATTCAGAATATTAACCACCATAAGCAAACCAGAATTGCTCGTTCCATAGCGTTTTTCAGCGAACGCTTGAGTTTCGGCGATTTCTTACTAATTACACTCTTTACCGAAATCAGCAAATGCCCAGAAAAGCTAGTCGCCAGTATAGCAATGGTTATATCTCGCTATTTCATTAGGCGCGGACTCTGAGTATCGGGTTCTACCCCTCACTGGCGGGGGAGAACCTGTTTGCTAATGGCTCAATTTTCGGCCTACAAAGCTTGTAGGCGATATCCAATACAATCTCAAAATGCAGAGCACAACCTTAATCATCTTGGCGTTTAGCCGATTACACGTTCCACGCTCAACCAACTCAACGAGCAGCAGCCTACTGAATAATCAAGAAGCACTTCCCCCGCGGCTGATGCGCCACTACAAGCAAATGAGGGCTCACAAAGTTCGGCTTCAAATACGCGCTGTACTCGATCGATGCTAGCGTGATTGAACTTTCCCTAAACCTATTAACCGGGATTTCTCTGCCCCCCCCTAGATGATCTGCCCGGTTCCTAGGCCTTTAGCGAACAGCAAAGCCAAAAATAGTCAGCTCGCTATCACTGGTACCGGCTTGCTTGTTAACCGAGAACTCAACAGCATCAA
>CAJQNE010000116.1 GCA_905479545.1 uncultured Gammaproteobacteria bacterium
TTGGTTCAGGGGCGAATTTTGGAACGGAGGCGAAGCCGTAGTGGAAAAATTTGTCCAAGGAGCGTAGCGACTGAGCCTGCAACCAATTGTTGGGTTGCACACCACCGCTAACGAGAGCCTTTGAACTAACCGAAACGAAAATGGTTGATAGCTTCCGAATACGAAAAACGCCAATAAGAACTAACAAACTCAATCGCCTAAATCTTGCTATAACCTTGGCTAGAACATACCCGCGATTTTATCGATACGCCACCGCTGTTTCTCGTGAGCTTGCCAGCGCGGTTACATTCACGCTTTCACCATTAGCCTAATGAATTACTCACAGGAACGTATAACTTTACAGCACGCCTATTTCCCTTCAGACGGATTTCATGGCTGGCTGAGCGAGTTACCACTGAAGCCGATGAATTCAAAGTACGCTAATTTTCACCGGACGACTTGCCAGCAAAGCCGAAACTTCAGAGCGCTGGTTGAGGTAAAGCCAGAAACATGGCGGGGGCTTTCCCACGAAGGCTTTACCGCAACATAATTCTTAATGGCTGTGTGACAACCCAACGCCTTGCATCAGTTGCAGCCCGCAGGGCCGAGCGCAGCGAGTTTTTGGAACGGAGTGCCGAAGGCCGTAGTGGAAAAAAATGTCAACTGCATGCAATTGTTAGGCACCAACGCAACGACTGCAGCGAAACCATTAAGGTGTTTGTTCAATCTTTTCCACCTTCGGTTTATTGCTTTTACTTAAATCAGGGCCGTTCCAAGCGATTTGTTCAATTTTTCGCCTCGGCACTATTTGTACCACTTCATTGTTCAAAAATGCACAAACCGATTCACTGCAAGTTATTGGAAAACCTTTAAACGACGCGCCGTCCTTCAGTTTAAGTTGAACGGATGTGCCATTTTTCAGAAAAATTCGGTGTTTATTCTCCCCAGATTCCTTTCCGAGTTTTTCAGCGCCGCTATAAATTGAGATTACCGCGACTAGCAGCATTATTACAAACAACACAGCGCCAATTGACTTCAAACCAATGCTGAGGGCAGATGCGGTGAGCTGGCTGCCTGCTTTGGGTTCTATTCGACGTTGGGTGAAGAAAGCGAACAGTCCGCGAACCCAGCCGATTTTCGAGAATTCATGAATGTTGTAGAGAAACAGAACTGCAACACTCATGTACGCAAATACGAAAAGAAGCTTTGGGAGGCTCATTAAAGTGTATGCGATGTACCCCCGAACCAAAGTGTGCTCAAAAGACAATGGAAAGAGATCAGCTGGGATACTCCAATAGCTTAGTTCCCCTTGGTGAAAAGCTTGACCATGAAAGTACATCAGGGGAGCGAAAGCGCCAATGACGGCAATAATTAGCTTGAGGGCATTCATAGTAGATTTTGGTGCCTAACGCCTTGCTTCAGGGGCGATTTTTGGAACGATAGCGAAGCGGTAGTGGAAAAAATTGTCCCGCTGCAAGCAATTGTTATGCGACGGCGCTGGCACTTGGTAAAACACTAGAGACATATTCCAACCAGCCCAACTACGTCAGATTGCTGCTACGAAAAGATATAAAACCACAGGCCGCTGCTACGAACCTGAAGGATTTCTACACCATAACCTCATAATTCCAAGTGCTCAACAGATTATGCACCGTGGCAAAATTGAGCTAAAACGGTTTCAAGCCAAGAGCTTCAGGGCCTCTATGTACTCGCCAAAGAAATAAACGACCTACAAACTGAAAACGTTCGCATAACGCCTTGCATGAGGGGCTATTTCTGGAACGAGAGCGAAGCGGTAGTGGAAAAAATTGTCCCTCTCCATGCAATTGTTATGTTTTTACTTCCTTATTGAGGGGCATACGCCATAGTTAAAGATGAAAGATTCAGCGATCTGCTGCATTTTCCTTGTTATGTGACTAATTTGCTGACAGAGATATCTCTGCCTTGTAGATACCTTTTTCCTTCCAATTGCGTAGGAAACCTGAACGCAAATTTCTATTGATACTTGAAGACTCAGTAATATTCTTTGCATTCCAATTTTTGACGACTACTGCCCCGTCAGTTTTATGTAGCCTCACCGTAGCGTGAGGAGAGCGAATTAATTCCCTCTTGAAAGCCTCTTCCGATGGTGGGGAAAAAATAATTTCAACATCCCTTGGCACACTTGAAAGTTTTGCTGCCTGTTTTAACTGCTTAACCTCTTTGCTTTCCTCTGACTTGCCCGCAACCTCAAAAAAATCATATAGCTGCTGAATCACATTATTGGGCGTATCAAACCCTTTTGCCAGCGACTCCAGCTTCTTATACAAATCATCCGAAACCCTTATTACTTGACTCACTACGATGCCTCCAGTTGGTAATTGGATGTCATGGTAACAATGTTACCAACTATGTCAACTGCGCTGTCACATAACGCTAATTAGGTATCACGCTACAAAACACGCCTATAGGGCAGTTAGGTAGCATGGGGTATAACACCCCGAAACCGGGCAGTTTTAAGTCATTGCTTACAGAATTCATTACATATATCGCTATATTTGTGAAGTATTTGTTGATTCGGGTGTTGCTATGGCAACGTTATCACCTTCGGCGCGTTCGGCGCTAGGGCGAATGATTCGGGAAAAGCTGCGTGTAAGGCATTATGCGTATCGTACCGAGCAGAGCTATTTGGCTTGGGTTAAGCGGTATTTAGCTTTTCATGAGTGGCAAAAGCCGTCGTCGATGGCAGAGCCGGAGATCAATGCGTTTCTCACTCATTTGGCTACAGAGCGCAAGGTGGCGGTAAACACTCAAACTCAGGCGTTGTCAGCGATATTGTTTTTGTATCGAGAGGTTCTGGAGCAGCCGTTAGATTATGTTGATGGGTTTGTTCGTGCTTCAAGGCCGCGGCGGGTGCCGGTGGTGTTATCGCCTGGTGAGGTATCGGCGTTGCTGGCTGAACTGGAAGGGGTGAGCGCGTTAATTGCTCAGTTGTTGTATGGCAGTGGCTTGCGGTTGATGGAGGCGGTTCGTTTGCGGGTTAAGGATGTTGATTTCAATTATCAGCAGCTAACCATTCGCGACGCAAAGGGTAATAAGGATCGCGTGACAGTATTGCCCAATACGGTGGTGCCCGCGCTGCAAGCTCAGTTGCAGATCGTCAAGTTGTTGCACCGTCAGGATTTAGCGGCGGGAAACAGCTGTGTTTGGCTGCCGGAGGCTTTGGCGGCAAAGTACAAGAGCGCACCTCAGGAGTTGTCGTGGCAGTTTATTTTTCCTGCCAGCCGATTAAGCGAGGACCCTCGTTCGCCAGGAAGATTTCGTCGTCATCATTTTTACGAAAAAACGTTACAACGGCATGTGAAATTGGCGGTTGGCAAGGCTGGCATTGTTAAACCGGCCAGCTGCCATACTTTACGCCATTCATTTGCGACTCATTTGTTGGAGCGCGGCGCTGACATTCGCACTGTCCAGGAGCTTTTGGGTCACGCTGACGTAAAAACCACCATGATTTATACCCATGTGCTGGAGAGGGGTGGCCGTGGTGTTATAAGTCCGCTGGATATGCCGGCATTGCCGGCTCAGGCGGCGGTGCCGTTATATTCTCCGGACGTGGCAAAGCCTGCGGTTTAGCCGCCTTTAGTGCCTTGTTAGTTACTGGCATTGAGCGGTAAAACGATACTTACGACTAATCCGCCTATCGTCAGGTTACTGGCAGCAATAGTTCCCCCGTGCGATTGCACGGCACGTGCCGCAATAGCCAGGCCCAGGCCGTAGCCGTCGTCGGCGGTTTTGCGGTCGCGGGCGGTGGATACCCGGTAAAACGGTTCGAATAGTCGGGCTAATTCAGTTTCTGGTACGCCGGGGCCTTGGTCGCTGATGGTAATGGTTAGCGTTTGAGCTGATTGTTGGGTTCCGACCGTGATAGTGCCGCCGTCGGGCGAGTATTTAATGGCGTTGCGGAGGACGTTTTCGATGGCCCTCCGCAGCAGTTCGGCATTGGCCGTGAGGGTGAGCGGCGGCGGTGGTTCGCTGTTGATGGTGAGTTGGCGGTTGCCGGCTTCGAAGCGAGCGTCGGCGAGCAGGCCGGACATTAGTGCATCAATATTTACCGCGGCGTTGGTGGCGGCGTTTTCTAGTTTTGAGATGGTCAGCACGTCAGCGATCATTGCTTCTAAGCGGTCGCCTTCAGTGGCGATGCGGTTAAGCAGTTCGTCAGTTTTTGTTGCATCGGCGTCGCGAGCCAGTTCTACCGCAAGTTGCAGCCTTCCTAGTGGTGAGCGCAGTTCGTGCGATACGTCGGCGAGTAGTTGGCGGTGACTTTCCATCGAGTCCTGCAGGCGGCTGGCCATATGATTAAAATCGCGGCCCAGTTCGGCGACTTCGTCGTTACCGGCGGTGACTTTTTCCGGTACCCGGGAGGCGAGCTTGCCCGCCGCTAGTTCGCGGCTGCTGTGTTGCAGGCTGGCGATCGGTCGGCTGAGTCGTCGGGCCAGAAACCAGGCGGCTAGCAGTAGTACCAGCGAGGCAATGGCAGTACGTAATAGCAGGAGCGGCCATGAGGGTTTGGTTGGTGGCCGGGGGCGGGCTATCCAGCGCCATTGGCTGCCGTCATTGCCGGTAATAGTGGCGGCTACCAGTCGACCGCCACGCGGCAGTTTTAGTTCGTCGGTGCCGTTAAGCATCTGTGTTAATTCGGCTTGCCACTGTGGGGTGCGGTTATGTCTTGAGGCTACCGCCGGTTCACCGGCTGAGTTGTACAGCATGCCACGGGCGGTGCCGTTTTCGCGCTGGTGACGTAGCAAACGTCGCAGCGCTCGCTGCCCTTCGGATTGATACACCTCTAGTGCTTGTGTGCCTTGCTGGCGAGCGCTGTAGTGGGGTTCGAGATCAAGCCATAGCGGCACAATAACGGCTAAGGTAACGGCTAGCGATATGAGGTTGGCGGCTAGAAACCACAGGAATAGTTTCGGAAAGAGTTTCATCGCATTTATCCACTACACCAGATACTGATAGCCGCGATTCCGCACGGTTTTAATTCGTTCGCGGTCACCATCGGTGTTTGCATCCGGGGCGTTGTTGTTGCCGGATGCGAGTTTGCGGCGCAGGTTGCTTAGGTGCATATCGATGCTGCGGTCATAAGGGCCGAGTTCGCGGTCAAACATGGCTTGTGCCAGTTGCTCTTTGGTAACAATGCTGCCGGCATTTTCCAGCAGTGCGCTTAGTAGCAGAAACTCGCTATCGGTAAGCGCCAATGGTTCGTTGTCGAGGAATGCTTGTCGGCGGCCAATATCAATCTGCACATCGCCTTGTTGGAGGGTGGTTTGGGCGGTGGCTTCAACGGGCGCGGTGCCGCGTCGTAGTATCGCCCGTAGTCTGGCGACCAGTTCGCGGGGGTTGGCGGGTTTTGCCAGGTAGTCGTCGGCACCTAATTCCAGGCCGACGATACGATCAATATCGTCGCCGCGAGCGGTAAGCATAATAACCGGCGTATTTGCAGCACCGTGTTTGGCACTGCGTAGCTCGCTCAGCGTATTGAGACCATTCTTTACCGGCATCATAATATCCAGCACCAGCGCATCGAACTGCTGTGGTTGTGCGGCTAAGCTGTTCAGTGCTTCCTGGCCGTTGGCGACAGCGGTGCTGGCAAAACCCTGTTGACCGAGGTATTCGGTGAGCAGGGCGGTAAACTCGGTGTCGTCATCAGCGACTAATATATGTTCCATGGGGGTAGTGTAATTCGCTGAGAAGCGCTAAGCGAAAACCTTTGCTGACCTTTACATAGTTAGCGCTGACGTCTGTGGGCCTGTTCTTTACACAGCTTTACGCAGCTACACCCCCATTTACGGAGAAATACCGGAAACTGGGGACCTCGCAGCAGTACTCCCCCTCTTTTGTTGCGAACCTACAACGCTGAATTCAGCACAGGAGCTTCACATGAAAAAAGTTAACGTATTACTACTCGGTACCGGATTTGCGCTGGCTACTGCCATTGCTGCGCCATCGTTCGCTAAGCCGCACCATAATGGTGGCGAAAAAGGCTCACACCATCAGGGCGAACGCCATTCACAGCATCGTGGTGCTAAGAAACTCGACCGGATGTTGGCGAAAGTGAATGCCACTGATGAGCAGAAACAGGTGATTGCCGCCATTATGGCCGCTGAAAAGCCGGTGAAAGAAGGCCTTAAAGAGCGTCGTAAAGCGCTGCGTGCCGAGGTTCAGGCGCTGGACCCAATGAGTGGCGACTATAGTGACCGTGTTGCTGAGTTGGCCAGCGTAAAAGCCGCTATTGCGAGCGAAAGCTTCGTACAGAAGGCGCAGCTTAAGCAGAAAATTGCCCTGCAATTAACGCCGGAGCAGCGGGCTCAATTGGCTGAGATGAAAGCTAAGCGTCAGCAAAAGCGAGCTGAATTGGCCAGTATGACTAAAGAAGAGCGGATGGCTTTCCGCGCCGAACGAAAAGCCGAACGAAAAGCCGAGCGTAAAGCGGAACGTCAGGCCTGTCGTGCTGAGAGTCAATAACGTTTAGTCGCTGGCAGGTTGTTACTTAACAGCCTCGCCTTTCGCTAAAAAGCTGAGCTATTCTGTAGCTCAGCTTTTTTGTTATGGAGCGCCGCTATGGCAACGATCGATCACCGTGTTGGCATTAAAACTTCGCCCGCTGAGTTGTACGAGGCGCTTACTACCGATGCAGGCCTCGCTCGTTGGTGGACCGCCGATACCACCGGCGCCGGTGCGGTCGGATCGACGATTCGTTTCGGCTTTGGCGGCAGCGCGGTGAAGTTTGCCGTTACCGGTTTGGAGTCGAATGAGCGGGTGCAGTGGCGCTGTACAGAGTCACCGGCGGAACCCTGGTTAGGCTCGGAAATAACCTTCCACATTCAGCCAGCCGATGGACAAACGTTTTTGCGTTTCACTCACGACAAATGGCCGGAACGCTCGGATTTTATGGCCCACTGCAGCATTAAGTGGGCGACGTTTCTAATGAGCCTGAAAGCTGCGTTAGAAACCGGCAGCGGTGCGCCGTACCCGAATGATGTACCGGTTGATCATTGCTGATTTTTGCCGCCCAATTTGCCGAGCACGCCTAACAGCAGCCGTAAATTCGCCCGGCTAATTTTACGACTATCTACCGGCTGACCTGCCAACCAGGTTTGTCGCACCTCGATACTCTGTAGCTGATTCACTGGCAGTTTTAATGGGTTGGCCGACAGCCGAACCAAGTCTGCAGTTTTGCCGACTTCAATGCTGCCGACTTTATCTTCCATCCCCAGTTGCCAGGCGGCGTTAATGGTCATCGCCTCCAGTGCTTGCCGCATCGGAATGGTTTGATTTACGCCCAGCGTTTGGCCGCCTTTACGGCTTTGCCGTTGCACTGCGGTTCGCAGGCTACGGAAAGGATTCATCGGCGTGGCGGGGTGGTCGCCGTGCACGGTAATTTTATGTCCGGCGCTCAACGCTGAGCTGAGCGGCATATAGCGTTGTAGTCGTTCGTCGCCGATAATTTCGGGCAGTCGGTCGCCATAAAACCATAGGTGGTCGATAAAAAAACTTAGCTCTACGCCGAGCTGTTTGGCGCGTTGAATTTGCGCGTCGGTAATGAGCGCATTGTGTTCGATGCGATGGCGTTGCTTGTCAGTCGGTGACAGGGCCAGTGCCTTTTCAACCGCGTTCAGCACAACCTCAATGGCCCGCTCTCCCTGAGCATGTGTCGCCACTGAAAAGCCACGTTGATGGTAGGCAAGAAATTGCTGCTCAAACTCGGTGGTTTGCAGGTTAAGGGTAGGGCTGTGATTTTCCGGTAGCTCTAGTCGCTGCCGCACCAGCTCGCTGTTTTCGTAGGGCTGTTGCCATGCCGCACCACCGGCAAATGGCGAGCCATCCATCCAGAACTTTACGCCGCGCAGGCTAAAGCGATCGCCGGTGGTGGGCTTCGCGTCGCTGCTTAGCTGGTCGGGTAGCGCCCACGTTATGGTTCGTACTGAAGCCCGGTCGCTGAGTTTTTCCAGTAGGCCTAATGGGTCGTTACTGCGGCCGACCGGGCCGAGTACGCCAACCGTGGTGTAGCCGGCTTTGGCATAGCGGTTGAGTTGGTTGTTGACGAGCAGCGGCGTGACGCCCGTTGGCGGTTTTGGTAGCGCTTGGGTCAGCACGTTAATCGCGCTGACTTCCCGCACCGTGCCGGTCAGTTCGCCATTGGCATCGTGCAGAAAATGCCCACCCGGAGGATTTGGGGTATCGCGGTTTATACCAGCCGCTCGTAGGCCAGCGCTGTTGACATAGGCGTCGTGCATCATCTGCGTGAGAATGAGCATCGGCCGGTCGGGCGAGAGCTCATCCAGTTCGGCGAGTGTTGGTGGTGTCAGGTCGGCCACCATCACCGGGTCCCAGCCGAAGGCGATAACCCACTCGCTGAGTTGCGGGCCGTCGATGGCCTTTTGCAGCGTTTCTATAACTTCTGCACGGTTGTTATGCTTAAAGCCGCTGACATCAATTGCCGCACCTAACAAAGCGCTGGCTATCGGGTGGGTGTGGGGTTCGATTAAGCCAGGTAGCAGCGTATCGCATTTAAGGTCGATAATTTCAGCGTACTCATCGAGCTGTTTTTCCAGCTCAGCGCGGTTACCGATGGCGATAATTTTGCCGTCTTTTACGTGCACCGCTTCGGTGGTCGTATCACCGGCCATCGTAATGATGTCGCCACCAACAAAAAGCAATTCACTGTTTGCTTTCGGTGGTGCGGAGATAAAAAATAGTCCTACCGCAAAAATCACTACTATGAGCAGCGCGCCGATTAAGAGTCGTTTGACGAATCGCCAGAGAGTATTCAATGTCGCTGCCATGAGTGCTTTAGATGAGCACTGATAATGCCACTGTCGGCCTTGCCGCGCAGCTGGTGGTTGTTCGCCGGCTATTTGTTAGCCGTTGTCTGCCCTGCCAATGGCGCTGAGCGCAAACAGGTGTAGCGTGATTCACTATAATTAACCGCCAGCTAAGCATGGCCGGGAATAGCGCTACATTAGTAAGGCCGTAGCCAGAAATGTAGTCAGGTATAGCGAGTAGAGGAAAGTATGAATATTCTTAATCAGCGGTCGCTGAGTGTGATGCTGTGTGCAGCATTTATCGTTGCTCCCACTTTGGCCTACGACGAAAATGAGCCGTTCCGGTTTAACAAAACCACTGAACGGGCTACCGAGTACAACGGCCCTGAGTTCCGGGCGTTAATGGAGCAAATTGCTGCGGAAGAAGCCGTGCGGCTGGCCACCATTAAGGCCACCGATCCCGAGCGTGATTCAAACGGCGGCATCTGCCAGATACACCGTGACGGCTGTCTCGGCGACCCACGTTTTTACCACTGGGGCGAGGATGGCAGCGGTATCCGTCAGGAAGTGTTGTTTACCTCACGTGGTGGCGCGACCATTAGTGGCCATGTTTGGGCCACGATTGACGGGCCGGCTAGTCGACCAGCCATTCTGATTAATTCCGGTTCGGTGCAAGCCAACGAGGAGCTTTGGGGCTGGGCCGGTGCGGTGCTGGCAACCCGTGGCTATGTTGTGCTCACCTGGGATCCACAAGGCCAGGGACTTTCTGACACCATGGGTGCCTGCTCCGACGACTTTCCCGATCTGCAGGACTGCCCGGACCGCAACACCGGTTTCCCGGCACAAAGCAACCCGACCCAGCCGTTTTATCTGGGCAGCCAGGACGCTCTGGATTTTCTGTTATCGACGCCCGACTCACCTTACACGCCACGCGACAGTCTCAATGGTCTGAACCACGCGGGTAAGCAGAATCGCCGCGTTGCCGACGGCCAGAACGACGAATTTAACCCCTTATGGGCGATGGTCGATCCTGAACGGGTCGGCGTTGCCGGTAATTCTCTGGGTGCTGCGTCGGCCAGTCAGTTGGCGATGTTTGATGAACGGATTGATGCCCTGGTGGCCTGGGATAATTTGCGTGGTGCGGTGGAAAACAGCCAGTTCGGTGGTGCGGATTTAATCCCCCGGGTGCCGGGTCTGGGCATTTCGAACGACTATGGTCTCGATGTTGTGCCAAAAACTACCCAGCCTGATTCCGAAAGTAAAAACGCTGCGTTTGACAGTCATCGTGAGCATGGCCAGGACAGCGCGCAGATAAACATTCGTGGCGGCACCCACTTCGCCAGCGGTTATATCCCCAACGCAAAGTTCGGTGCGACGTTGTACGGCATGGATCTGACGGCCTACTACACCGCTGCCTGGTTCGATAAATACGTTAAGGGTGACCCGGCGGCCGATGCTTTACTCAGGTCGAATCGTTTTACCTGCGACCCGCGCTCAGCAGCGATTGAAGAGCAGGTTGGTTCGAACACCCCCGGTGAACCGGGCGATGAAAATATGTTCTCGATTGACCTGACCTCAAAAATCAATATCGTGCTGGAAAGTGGTGGTCGGCTGGTGTGCGACGACGTTCGTAGTGGCTGTGATGGTAATTTTGTTAACCAGTGCGGCGAACCGCCTTACTCCTATTTAGACGCTGCATTCAGTGTCGCCGAGGGTGTTGTCGCGGTTGCCGGGTTTGGCGAAAGCAGCGGCACCGCCGGTGATTCGGTGGCGGCCGGTAGTGTTGAACTAAGCAATAATAGTGATGCTGATCAGCAGCTAACCAGCATTACGCTAGAGGCCAGTGACGCCGGTATATTTTCGCGCCTGACCGCCACCGCGAATAACGCGACAGCGAACGTGAATAACCCGCAGGCCAGCAATAGCCTGGTGTTTTCGCCAGCGGTGACGATTCCGGCTGGCAGTAGCGTTACCGTCGATTTCTCGGCGCTGCTCAGTAATGATGAGGCCAATACGGCAAGTGGAGTTGTTTGGGGTAATGTCGCGTGGGCGGCCGATAATAGCGCCGCCCGTATCGATATTAGTCAGATTAGTGTCGCTAGCGCGTTGTTGTTAGCACTGTTCGTAGCAATGCCTTTATTACTTGTTACCCGGCGTAATCGATACTTAGCCAGCCTCGCCTTGGCGGGCTTGCTAGTAATGAGTTGTGGCGGTGGTGGCCAGTCGCCCGGTGGTAGCAACGCCGGCAACAATCCGGCTGGCGGCAATAGCGGCCCAACGGATCGCTCCAGCACACTTACGGTTACCAGAGTGGTCAGTCAGAGCGGCGGCAGTGATGTCGGCTATGCGGGGCTGCCAGCGCAGGTGGCGAATATTACCCGGCAAGGGCAGTAGCCGGCCTGTCAGAGGTGATCTGCTACCGGCGGGCAGAGCCGGTCAGCAGTGCCCGTGTTTCTGCTAGTCGCAGGACAGAATGCTGGTTATTGGCCGGTGATAATGTACCGGCTGGCGAAATACAACGCGGCCAGCATCATTAAAGTCACCGGGTACAAGGTCCCCGGTAAACCTAGTCCGCGAAAGTTCGGGTGCTTTAAATAGCCAAGCCAGAATACCAGTCGGTTAATGAAGAATAATATCGCGGCGGCCGCAATAATCTTGCTGTTGCCGCTGTTCAGGAACGGGCTGAGGGCGGCGGCGGACACGACAAAAAGCACTACTTGTTCCAGCGTGTTCTGGAAATAACGTAAATGAATCTGCAGCGTCGGTGATTCGAGCCCTTTCAGCGGGTTGATGGCCAGCGATGTGCCTCGGCCCAACGCTACTGCCCAAAGGCCGAACAGCAGGGTAGCGCCGGGCAGGGCGCTGCATTTAAAGACAAATACCAACCGCTCTGCGGCGGATTCCAGGCCCGCATAG